>CAZOFL010000133.1:0-5986 GCA_964579035.1 uncultured Natronomonas sp.
TTATTTATATCCCATCTCCGCCGTGAGTTCGACGCCGCTTCGGGAGAACGTCCCGGTCCCCCGGGCGAGCTGGTTCCCGTCGTCGTCGAACAGCGTCCCGTCGGCGATGAGCTGTTGGGGATGGTCGTTGACGACGGTCGCTTCGGCTCGGAGTTCCCCTTCGCTGACGGGGCGGGTGAGCTGGAGATGAAAGTCGGTGGTGAGGACGAAGACGTCCTCGACGAGCGAGTTCGCGGCGAAGAACGTGGCGTCGTCGAGGGCCTTGAAATAACGGGAGCCGTGGACGCCGCCCGCCGCGTGGTGGTCGCCCTCGCCGACCGACAGCCGGAGTTCGGCCTCGCCCGCGTCGACGATGGACAGTTCGATGTCGAGGTCGCCATTGCAGGGCGATCCGTGGTACATCCGCTCGAGTTTCCGGTAATGGTCCATGTTTCGAGACCGGACCGCGGTGGACTTATCGGTTCCCGTCGCCCGATTGCCGCCGTCGCATGCCATGGTAGTTTATACACGCCGCAGCCCTACTGGGGGTATGCGAATACTGGTCGTCGGCGGAACGGGGTTCATCGGAACGCATCTCTGTCGGGAGCTTCACGACCGGGGCCACGAGGTGACGGCGCTGTCGCGGTCGGCCGAGTCGGGGGGTCTCCCGGAGGACGTTCGGACGGTACTGGGTGACGTGACGGCCTACGAATCCATGGCGGGCGCGTTCGAGGGACAGGACGCCGTCGTCAACCTCGTCGCGTTGTCGCCGCTGTTTCGACCATCGGGCGGGAACGAGATGCACTTCCGGATCCACGAGGGCGGGACGGCGAACGTCGTCCGGGCGGCCGAGGAACACGGCGTTGGCCGGTTGGTGCAGCTGAGCGCCTTGGGCGCGGATCCCGACGGGGAGACGGCGTACATCCGCTCGAAGGGTCTCGCCGAAGGGATCGTTCGGGACTCGGGCCTCGAGTGGGTCGTCTTTCGCCCGTCGGTCGTCTTCGGCGACGGTGGGGAGTTCGTTCGGTACACGAAACGGCTCGCACCGCCGTACGTTACTCCCTTGCCAGGCGGCGGCGAGACCCGGTTTCAGCCGATCTGGGTCGGTGATTTCGTCCCGATGCTCGCCGACGCGATCGACGGCGGCGACGGGACCCCCGACGCATACACGGGCGAGACGTACGAGATCGGCGGTCCGGAGGTCCTGACGCTCGCGGAGATCGCGACGCTCGCACACGGCGCTGACGGCCGTTCCGTCAGTGTCGTTTCGATCCCGATGTCCCTCGCGGGTGTCGGGCTCAGATCGCTCGATCTCGTCCCGGGGTCGGTGCTCGACGCCGTCCCCGGCGTGCCGCGGATGGGGTCGGATCAGTACCGGTCGCTTCGGTTCGACAACACGGTCGAAACGAACGACGTGTCGGCGTTCGGGGTCGACCCCTCGGAGCTTTTGACGCTTTCGGCGTATCTCTACCCCGGGGGATCAGACACCTGACTGCAGGAACCCTCAAAACTGCGTCGGTCCAGCGTCCGACATCGGCCGAAAGCTTATCAGTTCCCTGGGACGCTATTCGGACAAGGACTGATATGAAACTTGCAATGATCGGCTTCGGGCAGGCCGGCGGGAAGATCCTCGACCGGTTCCTCGAGTACGACTCCACTCGAGGGACCGGTATCATCGGCCACGCCGTCGCCGTCAACTCAGCGAAGGCTGATCTGATGGGCCTCGATTACGTCCCGAACGAGAACCGCGTCCTCATCGGGCAGTCGGTCGTAAAGGGTCACGGAGCTGGGACCGAGCCGGAACTCGGCGAGAAATGTGCCCACGAGGATATCGAGGAGATACAAAGCTCGATCGATCGGATGGTCTCGAGCGAAATCGACGCGTTTCTGATTATCGCCGGTCTCGGCGGCGGGACGGGCAGCGGTGGGTCACCGATTTTGGCCGAACACCTCCAGCGGCTCTACGTCGAACCGGTGTACGGGCTCGGGATCCTCCCGAGCCGGGACGAAGGGGGGATCTACAACCGCAACGCCGCGCGCTCGTTCCAGAAGTTCGCGGAGTCGGTCGACAACCTCCTCGTGTTCGACAACGACGCGTTTAAAACCGGCGGCGAGAGCATCGGGGAGGGGTACGCCGAGATCAACGAAGAAATCATCACCCGCTTCGGGGCGCTTTTTTCGGCGGGCGAGGTCGAAGCCCTCGGCGACCACGTCGCCGAAAGCGTCGTCGACGCCTCCGAGATAATCAACACGCTCGGCGAACACGGGATCACGAGCGTCGGATACGCGAGCGAACCCGTCGATCCAAACAAACAGAGCAAGGGCCTCCTCGATCGGCTCCGGGGGGACAAAGACGACAACGGGTTCGCCTCGGCGGGCGACGCGACGAACCGGATCACTTCGCTCGTCCGAAAGGCGACCCTCGGAAAACTCACGCTCCAGTGTGAGGTCGACAGCACGGAGCGTGCGTTACTCCTGGTTTCCGGGCCGCCGGACGCGCTCAACCGGAAAGGTATCGACAAAGCGCGCAAATGGCTCGAGGACCAAACACAGTGTATGGAGGTCCGGGCGGGCGATTACCCGCTTCCAAACGAACGGAAAGTCGCCGCGATCGTCGTCCTCGCGGGGGTAACCGACGTTCCGCGTGTCAAGGACATGCAGCGGATGGCGATCGAGGCCGAGGAGCGAAGCGAGGAGCTCAGGGCCCAGAGCAAAGACAATTTAGAGGACCTTATCGAATACGGCGACGATGAAGAGCAGTAAACTCGTCGCCGCGGTCGTTGCACTACTGTTGGCCGGATCGCTGTTTGCCGGATCGGTCGCGGCAGTCGAATCCAGTCCCCAGGACCTCCCGGAGGAATCCGAGGTCGGGGACGACTTCGAGGCGACGTTTGAGGTGACCGACCTCTTCGACGAGTTCGAGAGGTGGACGCTCGCCGCCAACACGGAACTCGATAACGCCACCTGGACGATCCGGCAGTTCGACCAGGGTGGGAACCAAATCGACCGACAGGAAACCGACGGTTCGACGGCGACGGAGTCCGTTGACATCGACGACGGAACCGCGGCAATCGAGGTTCGTGTGACCGGCACGACACCGGAGCTCGGTGAGCTGAGCTACGATCCGCCCGACCGGTTCCTGGCTGCGAACTTCACGCTCGAACGCGACGGCGGTACCGAACGCGCGATCGCCGAACACGAGAGCCACCACTACACCGAAGGGAGCCGCGAAGCCCGCCAAGCGATCGACAGCGCGAGCGCCGCCGTCGGCGACTCGGGCGGCGACGCCCAATCCTCGCTCGATAGCGCGATTTCGGCCTACGAGGGCGGCAACTTCGAGAACGCCATCTCCCTCGCCGAGCGGGCCGAAGGCGAGGCCACACAGAGCCAGACGATCCGGACGACGCTTCTCGGCGTCGGTGCCGTGATCGTCATCGCGATACTCCTCGGCGGCGGCTACTGGGTGTACAAATCCAGACAGCAGGGTCCGAGCCGCCTGAAGTGATGGACGTCCTCGTCCCGTTCGCGGCGAGCGAGCCGAAGACGCGGCTCGCTTCGATCCTCGGACCGGACGAACGAGCCGAGTTCGCCCGGGCGATGCTTGCTGACGTCTGTGTTACCGTTTCGTCCGTCGATGTCGGGCCGACGGTGCTCACAACGGAGCCGATCGACTGCGAGTGGCCGACGGTCATCGACGATCGACCGCTGAGCGAGGCGGTCAACGCCCGATTGGACCCGCCGACCGCGGTCGTCATGGCGGACCTCCCGCTGGCCACGCCGGCGGCGCTCTCGCGGCTGTTCGACGCCGCGGGCGACGTCGTCATCGCTCCGGGCCTCGGCGGCGGCACGAACGCCGTCGTGGTTCGTCACCCGGCGTTCTACACGGCGTATCACGGCGCATCGATCGCGGATCACCGCCGGATCGCCGCCGACGCCGGCCTCGAAGCGACGACGATCGACTCGTTCCGCCTCGCCGTCGACGTCGACGAGCGCGGGGACCTCGCGGAGGTCCTGTTACACGGCAGCGGGCGGGCCGCCGAATGGCTCCGGACGAACGGGTTCGAGGTGGCGACGACGGACGGCCGCGTGGGCGTCCGGCGCCGGTGACGCGACCCGGGTGCGATTCTTCGGGGCTCCGGACAGCGATCCTTTTAATTCCCCGACCCACTGACTGGGGAGTGTGTTCGGCGCAACGGAGCATGGGGTCGATATCGAGGTCTCGACGGCGGAAGCCGAGCGGTTGACAGCCGTCACGCCGGCTGACGTCGCCCCCGCCGGGGAACTCTCCTTTGCGCGCAACGTCTTCGTTCCGCTAACGACCGCCTGCCGATACACGTGTACGTACTGTACCTACTACGATCCGCCGGGCGCGGCGTCGCTTCTGTCGCTCGAGGAGGTTCGCGACATCTGTGAACGCGGGGCCGCCGCCGGCTGCACGGAGGCGCTTTTCACCTTCGGTGACGACCCCGACGACCGATACACCGCCATCCACGACCAACTCGCCGAATGGGGATACGACTCGATTCACTCGTATCTCCGGGCGGCCTGTGCGGTCGCTCTCGAGTGTGGCCTCCTGCCGCACTCGAACCCCGGCGACCAGACTCGGGCGCAGATGGAACTCGTCGCGGACGTGAACGCCTCGATGGGTGTCATGCTCGAAACGACGGCCGAGGTGGGGGCCCACGGCGGGCCGCGGTCGAAAGACCCCGGCCAGCGACTCGCGACGATCGCGACCGCGGGCGAGTTGGGCGTGCCGTTCACGACCGGGATCCTCGTCGGCATCGGCGAGACGATGCGGGATCGGGCCGAGAGCCTGCTCGCAATCGGTGAGCTCCACGAACGGTACGGTCATATCCAGGAGATCATCGTCCAGCCGGTTGTCCCGAACGAACGCTGGGATCGCGACCGTCCGGACCTCGCGACGATGCGGCGCGTGACCGCGATGGCGCGGGCGGCGCTCCCGGACGACGTGAGTATTCAGTCTCCCCCAAATCTCGCGCCCGTCTCCGAGCTGTTAGACTGCGGCGTCGACGACTTCGGCGGTGTCTCGCCCGTCACGGACGATCACATCAACCCCGAGTACGCGTGGCCGGCGCTTCGGGAACTCGAAGGAATCGCCGACGAGGCGGGTGTCCCGCTCCGCGAACGCCTGCCGGTTCACCGCCGGTACGTTTCCGAGGAGTGGCTTTCGCCGCGGCTCACGGCGGCGATCGAGGCCGATGGGGCCGCCGGGCGTCGATACCGTGCGTTGTTGGACCGACCCGTCTAGATCGTGTCGTACTCCGCGCCGTCGACGATCGCCTGCACGTCGTCGAGGGTGAGGAGTTCGACGATCGAGCCGCCGTCGCCCTCGATGAGTGCGACGCCGAACTCCGCGTTCGAATCGGAGACGGACAGGCCCGCAACGTCACCGACGTGGGCCTCGATCGCCGAGACGGCTTCCGTGAGAAGTTCCCGTTGTGTCTCTTCGACGGCCTCCCGTGCTTCCTCGACGATCCGTTGAGCTTCCTCCTCGTCGATTTCGCCCGCTTCGAGGTCCTCTTGGGCCTCCTGTCGGGCGGCCTGTGCCTCTTCTTCGGCCGCCTGGATCTCCGTTTGGTCTACATTTGCGACGACTGTCACTTCGTGGTCCCCTTCGGATCCGGCGGGGTCCGACCCCTCCACACCACCGTCGTTCGCGAACTCGTTACACCCGGCGACCGACAGCGCCGCGGCGGTTCCCCCGGCACCCAAAAGCCGCCGTCTGGTGAGTATCGGTTTCATCCGCCCGGACGTTCGAACGCGGGGCATCTAAGGCTGTTCACGCGGCCGTCGAAAGGGGTTCAAATCACAGAAGCGGCGTTCCGTCGGCCTTCGGGCCGAGCGTCGGGCCGAACGGCCCCCGGTCCGGATCGATCCGCCGGCGCTTCTCGTAATCCGTCGAGCGCTCGACGGGGATCCGGCCGATCGAGGTGATCATATCGACGTACTCCCGGACGGACCGGAACTCGCCGTAGCCGCCGCCGGC
>CAZOFL010000134.1:0-5958 GCA_964579035.1 uncultured Natronomonas sp.
TCGTCATGGCCGTCTTCGTCGCGGGCGTGATCGCCGACCGCCGTGGCAAACGCGACCTTGCCCTCCGAGTGACCGCCGGTGCCTGGGGTCTGTTCGCCGTCTTCTGGTTTCTGCTGATCCAACACTTCGCGTTCGTCCACCGGAGCGCGATCCAGACGGCGCTGGTCGTCGCCGCCGTCCCGGCGTGTCTCTACGTCGGCTGGCGGCTCCTCAAAGGCCGGGAGTCGCTGTTGACGCTCTCGCGAGCCATCGCCTTCATGACGATCGTCTACCTCCCTTTCGAGACATCCGAAATCGCACGCGGGATGTTGATCGAGGCCGTCGCCTTCCAGACCGCGACCGCGATCGATCTGCTCGGACTGGGCGGGGGGATCGAGTTCATCGAGGATCCGGCGGTGGACTCGACGCTCATGAACACGTTCTTTTTCCCCGAAACCGGACGCGCCTCCCGCGTCGTCTTCGAGTGTACGGGGATCGGCGCGATGGCGATCTTCGGCGGGCTGATCGCGGCCGTCGACGCCCCGCGCCGTAAAAAGGCGATCGCCGCGGTCGTCTCGATCGCCATCATCTGGGTGCTCAACATCGGCCGCAACGTGTTCATCGCCGTGGCGAACGGCTACCAGTGGTTCGCGATCGAGTGGCTCGAGGCGCCGGTGATGTTCCTGTTCGGCCTCTCGGATCCCGCACGCGTGTCGTTTTTCGTCGCGGATCGGATCCTCGCACAGGGGCTGGCGGTGTTCGCGCTCGTCGGGATCGCGTTTCTCGTCTCGCGGTGGGTGCCGGAACTGCTCGACATCGGCGAGGAGTTGCTTTCGGTGCTTTTCGGACGTGAAATCCACCTCCGCGCGCCCGAAACGCTTCCGGACGGAGGTGAGCCGGAACAGTGAGCGATGACGACACGCCGCCTGAGGACACCGCCGTATCCGGGGCAGACACTCGGGAAGCCGACGAACCGGACGAAAGCGGCGTGACCCGTCGGCGGATGCTTTTAGGCGGTGGGGCATCGATCGCCACGATCGGCGGCGCACGGGCGCTGTACAACACCGTTCTCGGCTACGGCCAGTTCGGGATGGGGACGAATCTCGAAGAACAGGACATCCCAGTCATCGCCGAGGAGCGCCTGGCACCGAACTACGACGAGGCGGTCGACGGCGTCAGAATTTCGGCCGACGAGTCGGCCATCACGGTCGGCGACGAGCGTCTGGCGGTGAGGTCGGCGGCCCCGACCGACGTTGCCGATCTCGATGCAACGTACGCCCTCGAGGGCCGACTCGTCGCGCTGTTCGACGATCTCTCGGCGCTCCGGGACGGAGCCTACGCCTTCGAGTTCTACGAACCGACGGCGTTCTTCGAACGCCTCGGGGGTCAAACGGCCCGTCCCGAAGCCGTCACGGCGATCCGTTCGAACTGGGATCGAGCGGTCGATCCGGCTCTCGTCGAGCGGTTCAGCGGCGCGGACCCGACCGATCCACACGCGCTCATCGGGGGCCTCGTGACCGGATTCAGGGAGCATACACGCTACGACATACCTCGGTATCTGGCCGGGGCGATCGAGGATAACGTCATTCTCAGTGTGGCCGATCTCAGACAGTATTTCGAGGACGACGTCGACTTCGAGGCACTCATCGAATCCGGGGGGACCGGGATCTTCTGTTGGGAACTGGTGTACCGGTCGATCGAGGCGCTACAGGCCGTCCGCGCCGACCGACAGTCGGTTCCGGTTGCGGCCTGCTACGTGAGCGATAGCCGGCACAAACACGCCTACACGGGAGTACTGAGCGCGATCCGGGTCGACGGTGAGCTCCGGCTCCCGATGACGTTCGTCGATTACACCTACTCGACGCTGTACGACGACGTTCGGCTGACGGGTCTGTTGGGCGAAGGGCTCTCGGCGTACGGCGACCGCCACCGCGCGACGGACATCTACTGGTAGCCGTCGCGCGCTCGCTGCTCGTGGAACGAACTCATACGGGGTCGGGAAGCGAGCCCTCGGGCGCGCCGGCGAGTTTCGACAGCGCGTCCCGCTCGAGAACGTGGAGGTCGCCGGGGATGACGAGCAGGTGCAACGGGTCGCCGAACTCCCGGGTCGCGAGCGCCGACAGCCGATCCGCGGCGACGACCGGAGCCTCGCTCCCGGCCCGTGCGACGACGACGCCGACGGCATCGATCTCGGCGGCGAGCCGTTCGGCGGCCCGGTCGGCGCGCATGTACGCCTCGTGATCCGGATCCGGGCCTTCGGGGCCGATTCCGACCTTGATGTCGAGGTAGACGATCGTGTGCAACCCGCGCTCGCGGTTGTCCGCGATCGTTTCGAGGACGCTCCCGGGAACGCCGTCGCCGCCGTGGGCGTATGAGAACGGCAGCGTGGTCGCCTTCCCGAAGCGGTAGTTCTGAAGCCCGGTCAGCGAGGCGGCGGCCGCCTCGGCCGTCGTCCCGTGTACCACCCGCGTGTCGATCCCCCGATCGGCCGCCCGGAGGCGTAAGTCGACGTGCGTCGTCGAGATCATCGTATCGCCGGCGGTGAGAAAGACTGCCTCACCGGACTCGGCCGCTTCGAGGATCGGATCGGGATCCCGTTCGACTCCCGGGCGATCCCGAACGTCGATGTCGATCCCGTGGTAGGCCGCAACGTCGGCGACGGTCGCACCCGCGAGTTTGCTGGTGTAAAACTCCGCGAAGACGCGGTCGGCGTCGGCGATCGCCCCGCGGCCCTCGACGGTGATCGACCGCTCGTCGTAGAGCCCGAGTCCGACGAAGGTGAGCATACGCCGACTGCGCTCCGGCGGGGCAAAAGCCCCGCGTTTCGCGGGAACGTCGCGGGGCAGTCCGGAACGGTAGACTTACCGCCGCCGCCCGTCGAGCGTTCGGTATGTCGGTTCCCTGCGTTCGGGCCCCCCGCGAGGACGGCGAAGCGATCCGTCAGCGACTCGCCGAGGCCGACGCCATCTCGGACGAGTACGAGATCGAAGTCGTCGACGGCGTGATCTACATCCCGCTCGACCCGTCCGCCGATCCGGCGGCGATCGATCCGGATCTCGACGTGGTCGATCGGGAGCCGGTTCGCAGGGAGTCACAGACCCTCCCCGAGGACGTTCTCGGATTCGACCCCTCCTACGAACGGCTGGGCGATATCGTCATTATCGATGAGGACGACGGCGACCGGGCCCGCCGTATCGCCGACGCAATACTGAAATCCGATCTGCGGGCCGAGACGGTCGTCAACCGCGCCTCGCCGATCGAGGGCGAACTCCGGATCCGACAGTGGGACGTACTGGGCGGTGACGGCACCGAGACGGTTCACCGCGAGTACGGCACCGAGTTCGAACTCGACATCGCGAAAGTGTATTTTTCGCCGCGTCTCGCGACCGAGCGCCACCGGGTGATACAGACCGTCGCCCCCGAGGAGAAGCTCTTCGATATGTTCGCCGGCGTCGGCCCGTTCGTCATCCCGGCGGCGAAACGCGGCGCCGACTGCGTCGGCGTCGACCTCAACGAGGCCGCGATCGAGTACCTCCGCCGGAACGCCGTCCGCAACGGCGTCTCGAATCGGGTGCGGGCCATCCACGGCGACGTTCGGGAAGTGTCCGGCTACGACGGCTGGGCGGATCGGATCCTGATGAACCTTCCCCACAGCGCGGACGAGTTTCTCGACACCGCGGTCGCGCTGGCCGGCGACGAGTGTCTGCTCCATTACTACGACATTCAACACGACTCGGACCCCTTCGGGCCCGGCGAGCGGGCGATCCGAGCGGCCGCCGAACCGGAATACACAGTCGAGACCGAGACCCGACACGAGGTGCGCTCGTACGCCCCACACGAAGTGAACGTCTGTCTCGATGTCCGGCTCCGACGGCAGTGACACCCCGGGGGCACCCGGCCGAGTTCGCAACCCTTATTTGGCGTATGCCCCCACTATTCGATGCGTGCCGGGGTAGCTCAGCTGGCAGAGCGAATCCTTCGTAAGGATTAGGTCGAGGGTTCAAATCCCTCCTCCGGCTTTGTTTTAAAAACTAACGCCGTCGGTTCCGCGATCGTTTTTAAAATTTCGCGGGAGTGCTACCGGTCGGCCGATCGGCGTTCTTTGGCCCGTTCAAGCGCCTCGTAGTACGTCGCGGCGTCGGCCTCGTAAATGAACTGTGCCAGCTCCTCGTGGCCGAGATCCTGCGCCGCGAACCCGGCACCCATGTAATTGTGTTCGTCGTCGAGCAACTCGGCATCGAGGACGTCCCCGAGTTGTTCGACGACGGCGTCAGTGATCCGAACGCGCGTCATCCGATGTACCTGAGGTCTTCCTCGCTCGGCGCTGCGCCCTGTTCCATCTGGCGGATCCGCTTGACCACTTCCTCCATCTCGTCGGCGCGCTCCGAGAGGGAGTCGTAGTCGATCTCGAACGGAACCGTCGATTCCAGAGTCTCGAGGACGGCCCGCGCGCTCTTGGGGTCGACCAGATAGCCGCTCGTCTCCCCCATGAGACAGGCGGCTTCGAAACCGCGGCGCTCGCCCAGTCCGAGCAAAAGCCCGGAGACACCGACGATACCGCCGGCGGGTTCGTTCTCCCGGAACTCGACGCCGACGTCCTCGAGCGATTCGATGAGGCTCTCGGAGGTCGCCGCACCGACGACGTCGGGCTCGTCGACCAGTTCGCCCGTCGGAACGCCGCCGAGTGCGTACAGTCGGGTCACATCGAAGGCGGCCGCAACATCGAGGATCGCCTCGGTCAGTCTGTAGTGGCCCGGTCCGTCGCCCGCCTGATGGTCACCGGTAAACACCAGCAGGTCGCGTTCGGCGTCGCGGATCGCGTACGCTTCGACGCACGCCAGTTTCGTGCGCCCGTCCTCGACGGTGACCTGCGGGGGAAAATGCTCGGAGTGGATCCGCCGAACCAACTCCGCGTCGAACTCCTCGAGAAGGTGTTCGGCCGCGAGTTTGCCGACGTGGCCGACCCCCGGCAGCCCCTCGATCAACACGGGGTCCTCGAGGTCGGGTTCGGCCAACCGATCGATATCGAACTCGTCCATGGGAAGTACTGGACGGCCACCGACATAAGAACACGGCGATCCGAACCGGGAACCGCGAGCCGTCAGCGACGGTTGCGCGCGCGGCGGCGGTACTCGCCGTACGGATCGCTCGGGTCGAACGGCGCCGGCGCGCTGTTTTCGGCGTTCGCGCCGCAGTCGGGGCATCGCTCGGAGAGCGTGTACACCGGCCGGTCGTGTTCGACCCGCCAGACGGAACACACCCGAATGTCGGAGCGGACCACCCTTAGTCCTCGTCGGTCCGGCGCTCGCGGTGGAAGTCGGCCGTTCCGCCGCTGACTTCGATCGACTCGCTGGCACGGCCCGCGCTGGCCTCCAGTTCGTCCTCGGCGGTCTTGTAGTTCGGCGCCTGCACCCTAATCCGGTACTCCGGGGAGCCGACGTACGTCACCTCGAGGTCGACCTCTTCCGGGACCTCACCGTTGCCCTCCGCGGCCTGTAGGGCCTCGCGGACGTCCTCGACCCCGTTACCGCCGGGGGCCTCGAGGTCGACGTAGCCGGTCACCGTGACGTAAGGGACGGAGACGTTCTTCCGGGCGGTTTCGACGATGGCATCGATCTCCCCCTCGTCGAGGTCCGTCCGGTCGAGCGCCTCGGGTCCGTGAATCGCCGCCTGCTCGAAGCCGGCGTACAGCGAACCGTGCTGGTCGATCAGCTCGTTTGCGATCCGGCGGAAGCTGTCGTCGTCGATGTCCTCCCCGAAGGCGATCTCCATCCACTTGTCGGCCTTCTGGTCGTTCTTCCAGTCCTGAATCTTATCGGAGCGTTGGTGATCGTTGACGTCCTTTATCGAGAGATCGACTTGCTGGGCGCTCTCGTCGACTTCGATCACCTTACACACCACCATTTGATCGGTGTTGACGTGATCGCGGACGTTTTTGATCCAGCCGGAGGCGACCTCGCTGACGTGGACCAGCCCGCG
>CAZOFL010000135.1:0-5955 GCA_964579035.1 uncultured Natronomonas sp.
GTATCTCCTCTGCACGCGCGCGGGCTTCGTCTCGGATGTCCTCTACGACCGTATCAAGGCTCATAGTTTGGAAAAGTTGGTGTGGTTTAGACCACGAAGACGACGACCAGCGCCAAAATCACGAGCGTCTCCGGCAGGACTGTCAGAATGAGCCCTTTACCGAAGAGATCCTCGTTTTCGGCCATCGCGCCGACGGCCGCGGCGCCGATGCCTCGCTCCGCATAGCCCGCGCCGAAGGCGGCGAGGCCGACTGCGAGCGCCGCGGCGGCGGCGGGTTCGATCGCGGGGCCACCCGCTTCGGCGCCGTTCTGGAGTACCGGTACAACACTGCTGGCGACAGTAGCAAGGTCAAACATGGGTTGTGTTTCGTCGGTGTGGATTAACTGCTATCCGAACAGTCGGGTATGTTCGCAGAGACTTCATAAAACTTCCCAAACGCCGGCGGTAGCGCCCGTCTCCGAGGGACCGAAGAGCGCGTCGCTGCCGGCCGTGTTTGAAGCTCCGGACCGAAAACGGGATTCAGTCCTCGGTCGTGTAACGCCGCTCGTAGCCGAACGGCTGGTAGGGTTTGCCGCCGCCCTCGTAGAACTTGTTGAAGAACTCGACGTACTCGAGACGGATCCCCTGCAGTCCGGCGCTGGTGATGCCGAGCAGCAAGACGAGAATGTGGCCGATCACGAAGATGACTGCACCGACGAGCACGGCGACGATGAACATCGCGCCGCTGGCGTCGGTCAGGAGGCCGCCGAACATGATCTCGCCGCCCTCGGTCGCGACGGCCTCGTTGGCCGCCGCCATCCCACCCATCTCGTTGTAGATGAAGTGGACGCCGCCGTCCGGGCCCTGGTAGGCCCCGAAGACGAGCAGGTTGACCACGAAGGCCATCCCGGCCTTCGCGAGCAGGACCGCCGCGATCCGGGTGTACGAGAGCACGTTCACGAAGACGTTGAGGCTCTCGAGAAGTCCGATCCCGCCTTCGCCGTAGACGAGCAGCGCCAGTCCGACCAGCCCGATGAGGCCGGCCGCGATGCCGACGGGTTCGGGAAACCCGGCGAACCCGAGTTCGTAGGCGACTTCCTGTGGCCCGACCGTGCTGCCGCCGACGGTCGCGCCCTCGGCGTTGAACGTGGTAAAGAGGAGTTCCGGTTTGAACTCCCGGAGGTGGGTGCTGAACACCCACACCCACGCGCCGAGCATGAGCATGAGCCAGGAGACGTTCTCAGTAACGGCGTCGACGAGACCGTGGCTGAGGTCGTCGAAGAAGCCGAACACGTAGCCGATCGACAGGTGAACGAGGCCCAACAGGAGGCTCACGACGAGCCACGCCCACGCGAACGCGATGTTAGCGGGTGAGAGGCCCTTATCCATCGGCGATCCGCCCTCGCCGAAGACGACGTAGCCGAGTTCGTGGAGCCCGAAGAACTCGCCGTACAGCACGCCGAATATCGTCGTGAACACGCCGGCCCAGATCGCGACGCCGCCGAGGCTCCGGAAGCCCGGGCTGTCGAACTTCGACATCAGAACCCAGCCCATAAGCATATACAGGATCCCGTACCCGACGTCACCGATCATGAACCCGAAAAAGGCCGGGAACGTCAGGAACAACACGAGCGTCGGGTCGAGTTCGTTGTACCGCGGACGGTTGATGACGCCGACTAGCATCTCGAACGGTTTGGCGCCGGGGCGGTTGTCCGGGATGACCGGCGGCGTTCCGCCGCTCATCGCGTGCCCGCCGTCGGCGACCGCCTCCTTGTTGTGGCCCTCGTCGTCCGCCAGTTCCTCGCGGTCGTGGGCGTGGCCGTCCTCGTAGGAGGCCCGCTCGAGTTCGTCGAGCTCGACGTGGTCGCCGATCCGTTCGTCGAGTGCCGCCCCGAGTTCGGCGACCTGTTCGGTTGGGATCCACCCCTCGGCGACGAAGGCGTTCTCGGTCGTCGCAAAGGTCAGGGGCGCTTCCCGTTTTTGAACCTCGATGGAGAGTTTCTCCTCCGCGGCGAGCAGAAAGCCCGCGACCTCGTGTTTGAGGTCTTCGAGTCGGTTTTCGACCGTCTCTAACTCCGATTCGAGCCGCCCCCGGCGGTGGTTCAGATCCTCGATATAGGCGTCGGGGCTCGTGGCCCCGGTGCCCTCGAGGTCCGGAACCGCGTACTCGGTGAACGCGGCCCCGACCAGCGCGTCATCGAGGTCGACGTCCGGATACACGAAGACGGCGACGTACTCGCCTTCGGCGTACAGTTCGTATCCGTCGACCGCGTCGGAACCCGAAAGCGCCGATTCGATCTCCTCGGCGTCGCCTTCGCCGACCGCGACGGTGAGAGAATCGTACCCCGAGAGCAAATCGAGATCGATCCCGAGTTCGGCGAACGGTTCGGCAGCCCCGACTTTTTCGCCGATTTCGCGGATCTCGTTCCGGAGTTCGGAGCGTTCGTCGTCGAGGTCGTTGACGCGCGTCCGGACGTCCTCGAGTTCGGACTCGAGTTCGTCGTCGTCGATGATCCGGGTCGGGCCGGCGTCCTCCTCGTCGACATCGAGCGTGCTTTCGAGCGCCCGAACCGTGACGAGCTTGCCGGCGGCATCCTCGGCGCCCTCGATCGGGTCACCCGGCGAAAAGCCCTCCCAGCTACCGTCGTAGTCGGTGACGTGGACCAGATTCAACTCGTGGATCGCTTCGATGGTCTCGTCCATCACGCGTTTGGATCCCGTTACCGAGACCCGACTCATTCGTTTAGGTCTGAGACTGGACATTCACCGCCTCCCTGAACAGATCGACCGCGTACTCGACAGTCTCCTCGCGGTTCCCGGCGGCACGCGCCTCGAGGGACTCGCGTTCGGCGTCGCCGTCGGCGATGATCTCCTCGCGTTCGGCTTCGATCTCTTCGCGTGCTTTCTCGAGGCGTTCCTGTTTGAGCGCTTCCGCCTCCTCTCGGGCGTTCTCGCGGATGCGGTCGGCCTCCTGTCGTGCCTCGGCGATGCGCTCCTCGCGCGCCTCCTCCGCCTCGGCGACGATGTCGTCGGCCTCATCCTCGGCCGCCTTGATCCGGTCAAGAACCTCTGGCCTGGCCATAGTTATATCAACCGACGGTTCGGAAAGCGGCTATTTGGTAGTTGCGGAACGAGACCGTCGGGTCTGGCGGGTGAGTCCGGCGGAATGGTACACCGAACCGGGGGCCGCCACCGGAGCGTCACGGCAGACCGTTCGGAAGCTATCGAACCGACCGACAGGCCGCCTCCGTTCCCTCCGCACACATCGTCGAGAGCGTTTGGCAGGCCTGTTCGTTGCCCTGTGTACAGAGCCTTTCGAGTACGGCGACCGTTCCGATGCGTTCGGTGTTCGAAGTTTCCATACGGACGATATACAGCCGCGGTAAAGTAAAAAATGCGGCGCGGTTGTCCGTGAGGGGCACACGACGGTCCCGTCGACCGACCCACTGACCCCGATCCCGGATCCGTCTCAATCGATGTAGCCGAGCGCGTCCTCGATACGACCCAACTCGGGCCCGGTCGTCTCGTTGCCGGCGACGTAGCCGCTGGCGTTTGCGATCAGCCCTGAGCCGACCAGCGGCCCACCGTAGTTTATGGTCCCGATGTCGGCGTAGACGCCGAACAGTTCCTCCAAAAAGTCAAGCTTCTCGTCGGTCGTCTTCGGGTGACAGAGGACGCCCTCGTCGGTGACTGCGGCGGCGGTCCCCACGGTTCGGACATCCGCTATCGTCCCCCGTTCGACGGGCACGTCGAGGGCGTCACCGACCGCCTTCAGCGCCTTCCGGGAGAGATCGGGGTGGACGAACGCGCCCCGATCGTTCGCGAGAACGACGTTCCCGGCGGCGTTGATCCGGCCGGGGAGTTCGCCGACCGGGAGGTCGGTCGCGTCCTCGATCCGGTCTCGCTCGCGGTCGGTGATCCGTTCGCTGACGAGCAGCCCGTTCTCGTTACCGACCGCGAGCGCGCCGACGGTTCCGGAACCCGCTACCGTCGTCGGGACGGACGGAACCTCTAGTTCGTCCTCGAAATCGGAGAGCAGCGACTCGTCGATGTCCGGCCGGACGAGCAAGCAGTCGTCGGTCGCACGCCCGAACACGCCGACGTACGAGGACCCGGAAAGCGCCGCGCGGAGCACGTTATGCGGTCTCTGCTTCGACGACGGCCTCGCCTTCCTCCTCGAAGCGGGCCGCCCGAACGCGGAGCTTTCGCGGCGGTTTCGACCGGCCGCGCTCCCAGACCGCCTCGTTGATCGAGGGGTCCAGTCGGATCGCATCCTCCTCGACGTTGAAATGCTGTGCGAGGTGCGACCGGACGAGGCTCATCGCCTTGTCCGCGCGGTCGGTGTTCGACCCGGCGAGGACGTCCCGGAGCGGGACGGTCATGACGCGCTCGTCGAATTCGGCGCTCATTCGTCCGTGTCACTCCGACGCCAGTTGCGGCGCTTGTGGTTGCGCAGCGTATCGCGGTCGGTTTTCATGATAACCCACGCGGGAACGCGGCTGTTCTGCCGTTCGAGCTTCGCGAGCCGCTTCTTTTTCGCCTTCGATTTCTTGCCCATAGTAGAGGTCCGTTCCGTCGCAGCGTTTAAATTCTTGTTCCTTTCGGTGCGCACACACCGTCCCCGTCGCCAAGCCGGGGTCCCCGGAGCCCCACGCGTTTCGGGACGGAACATCGGATCACGACCCTCGATCGCGGAGTGTGCGGCGTGACGGTCCGTCGCTGCGGTCGACATCCGGCTCCGCAGCCTCTGTGCGAGTACACAACCTCGGGCGCGGTGTTGACGCAAATCGAAGATTTGCGAAAGCCGAAAACCTGCGGTTTTCGGAAGCCCGAGGCTTTTGTAGTTCCCTCAGCCGTGCGCTGGCACTCCCTGCTTGGCGAGTGAGCGGGATGAGGGTGGGCGGCTTACGCGCCCCGACCCGGACAGACGCACCACCCGCACCTGCGGCTGGGTTTTGTGAGTCCGGTAATTCGTTGTGTTCCCATCGAGTTTCGCCTTCTCACGCCACGCGATGTTCACCGATGCATTCCGGTCAGCGTGGTCTTGCACCACGTCACACTCGTCGTTCGGACAGCGGAACCGCCGTCCCTGCCGATCTCCACGCTCACCACAGCACGAACACGTCTGCGAGTTATAGTACGCATCCACCGTATCCGTGGGAATCTCTCGCCACGTCGCCTTGTACGAGACAAACTTCTCGAACTTGTGGAACGGCAGTTTGTGCAATCGGCGGTTCATATACGTCCCGTACTTGATTTCGTCGCGGATGCCGCTCATATCCTCGAACACGATAACCGGATTCGAGAACTGCTCTGCGAACTCCACGACAGCACGGGAAAGCCGATGCAACACCCACTCGGTGAACCGCTCCTCCTTGTCACCGAGTCTGTGGTGGATGCTCGTTTTGCCGTGTTCTTGACAGCGAGTGGTGATAGTGTGGTAGCGTTGGCGTTCCTGCTTGACTCGTCCGTAATCGAGGACGAGTGTCCCCTTCGTCCGCATCGTCTCGCGGTCAAGGGCGGTGAGTGCGACGTTACGCTCATTGATATTCACGCCGACGAGCGTATCGGCAGTGTCGGGTTCGGGCACGTCGAACTCGCGTGTGACCGTGACGTGTAGGTAGTGAACTCAACCCGGGGTCAAGTGGTTCGAGAGACTTCGTCTCTCGTCTTCCGTACGACCCCGGGCACTACGTGGGAACGCCAGGTGCGGTGTCGGAGGAAGTGGTTGAACGGTATACCGAAGAGACGGAACACGCGCCGGAGAGACGCGCTTTACCCCCGACCACCATGGGGCGGGGAACTCGCGCTGTTTTTCGCTTAGAATTGTAAAATACGTGGATTTAACTAAGAACTGTTCGGGTCGAAATTGGTAAGCACGCCGCAAAGGGCCCCGGGAATGTCGCCATCGGGGTATTGTAGAACGCTCATCTGTAGAAGTCAGTACTTAGGATTTTCTCGAACCAACGGTCTGTG
>CAZOFL010000136.1:0-5945 GCA_964579035.1 uncultured Natronomonas sp.
CGAACACCGCGAGCCGGTTGCGTTTGAACCGCATCCAGGCGATCGACAGCCGGCCGCGGCCCGCTTTCGATTCGAGTTCGGGCTCCCACCCGGAGATCGGGTCGCGCGTTTCGACTCGCTCGGCGTCGAACCCGTCGATGCGAATGCGGCCACGGTCCATGGCGGGGTCTTGTTCGTTCGACATTGTCAGTATCGGATGCGCGGATCGAGATACGCGTAGACGACGTCCGCGACGAGGTTCGCGAGGACGATCGCGACGCCGATCAGTAACACGAGCGCTTGGATGACCGGGAAGTCCTGTCGTCCGGCCCGATCGACCAACAGTCGGCCGATCCCGGGGTACGAGAAGACGATCTCGACGACGACGGCCCCGCTGACGATGAACGCGATCTGGAGTGCCGCGACCGTTACCACCGAGATAAGCGAGTTCCGAAGGACGTGTTTGCGGACGATCGTTCGCTCGGAGAGTCCCTTGGCGCGGGCCATCTTCACGTACCCCTTGTCGAGTTCCTCGACCATCGAGGCTCGCATCAGCCGCATCAAAAGCGCCGTCGAGCCGGTTCCGATCGTGATCGCCGGCAACAACGTGTAAACGATCATCTGCAGGCTCAACAGACCGTGTTCGGTCGGCGGAAGCACGGGGAACATCCCGAGCCAACTCGCGAACACCAAAATCAAGAGCAGTCCGAGCCAGAAGTTCGGGAGCGCAACGCCGACCAGCGCCAGCACCCGGCTCACCTGATCGACCGTCGTGTTGCGGTAGTAGGCCGCGATCACGCCGGCCGGGATCGCGGTGGCGAGCGTGATCCCGAACGCCATCGATCCCATCAGCAAGGTGTACGGGAGCCGATCCATGATCTCCGCGGAGACCGGTCGATCGGTCATGATCGAGGTCCCGAAGTCGAGTTGTGCGGCCCCTGTGAGCCACTCGAGATACTGTATGTACACCGGGCGGTCGAGACCGTACTGCTCCCGGAGCGCTTGCTCGGTCTCCGCGTCGACGTCCTGGAACAGCGTGATCAGATCGACCGGATCGCCGGGGATGATCTGAACCATCCCGAACGTGATGATCGTGACACCGATCAGTATCGGAACGGTCGCGAGCAGCCGTTTCAGGATAAATCGGTGAAGACCCATATCGTGGAGAGAACCCCGCGACGATCCGTCAGGTCGGACGGGCAACGACGCCGACGCTCGGTCGGTACAACGCCCAGTATCGGAAGCTCGAGTTCGGATACGGCTCCCACCCGTCGACGCGAACCGTGTTCACGACGTCGATCTGGTCACCCGTCCACATGTAGGCCGCGGGGACGTCCTCGGCGAGGACCTCCTGGAGGTCTCGGTACACCTGGACGCGTTCGTCGATATCGATAGTCGTCTGTCCGGCGTCGATCAACCTATCGACCGCCTCGTTTTCATAGAGGTTCCAGTTGAACCCATCGGGAACGTGAAAGTCCGAATGCAGCAGCGACTCGACGTGTCCGTCGGGATCGGATCCACCGGTCCAGCCGATCCCCACGATGTCGACGCTTTGGGCCGCTCCGTCGGGATCCAACAGGAAATTGACCAGCGCGTCGAAGTCTTGGACGTCGAGATCGGCGTCGATGAAATCCAGGTCGTCCATTCTCGCCTGGATCTCCTCCATCCAGCGCTCGCGCGTCCGGTTGACGTTCGTGATGAACTCCACTTCGATCGGCAGATCGTCGTCGTCGAAGCCTTCCTCTTCGAGGGCTTCCTCCATCAGCCGGACCCCCTCCTCGGGGTCCTCACCGACGAACTCGTCGGACAGTTCCTGCTCGTGTTCGACATCCCAGTACGTTCCGAGTCCGGGACTGATCGGCCCTGCCAACGGGGTTGCGTTCCCCCCGAAGATCGCCTCGACGATGTCGTCGCGCGGAATGAGCCGCGTCATGCCGCGCCGAAACTTCTCGTTGGTGTACGGTTCAACGTTCACGGGAAACGTGATGAAATCGAACCCGACCGCATCGTCGACGAGGGGGTCGGCGTCCTCCCCGTCCCACTGGTCGAGATCGAACGGTGCGGGGTTGTCGATCATGTCTAGCTCGCCCGCTCGCATCGCCTCCTCCTGGGAGACCTGTTCGGGGATGATCCGGAGCGTCACGCTGTCCCATGGGTTCTCCTCGTCGTGCCAGTAGCCATCGAACGGGGACAACTCGACGCGGTCCTCGGGGTCGTAGGATTCCAGCACCCATGGTCCGGTCCCGATGCTCTCCTCGTCGAAGGAGTGATCGTCTTCGGCGGGCGCTTCGCTGATATCCTCGTGGCCGTGTGGGACGATGGGGATGCCGCTGACGTCCGTGAGAGCGGGTGCGTACGGACCGACCCATCGGATTTCGACTTCGAGGTCGTCGACGACGTCGACCGCCTCGATGGCCGCCACCGTCGCCGTGTTGACCGTGCCACGCATACGTTCGATCGAGAACGCGACGTCCTCGGCGACGAGTTCCTCGCCGTGGTGGTACTCGACGCCGTCCCGGAGTTCGAACCGCCAGGTCGTCGGTTCCTCCTCGAGGAGTTCCCAGTCCGTCGCGAGTGCCGGCTGGAACTCCTCGAGATCGAAGTCGTGGTCCAAAAGCGTCTCATAACACATCGTCCCGACCGCGGAGTTCGACGTCGCGTCGTTGATGACTGTCGGGTCGAAATCGTCGGGCTCGGCGCCGAGTGATGCGGTGAAATCGTTCACGTCCGGATCCGCGTCCTCGTCGAAGACATCCCCACAGCCGGCCAGCGCAGCCGCACCCGCACCACCCATGGCGGCGAGGACCTGTCGTCGGGTGTTCCGTGTTCTCCGTTGGGTGTCTTTCGAGGGCATGTGTGAGCATTATACAACGGTTCATGTAAATCTAGCCTAATGAGGGGAGGGAGGCCCCGTCCCGTCTTCCTCGGTCGTACTGTCACGTGCGAACAAATTTACCGGCAAACCGCAGTTTGAGCGAGTCTCGGGGGATCGCCACCCTCGCCGTCCGTGTTTTCGAAATTATCGCACTTCACGTGCCCCCGCGCCGGGGGGAGAACGGACTCAGTTTACCGCCGGAGCGGCCCTATCAGAGATAACCGCTACTTGCGAGTCTGTCGACGGCCTCACGAAGCCGCTCCTCGCTCGCGGCGTAGGAGAGCCGCGCGTACCCCGGCGTGCCGAAGGCGCTGCCGGGCACCGTCGCGACGTGGGCCTCCTCGATGGCGCCCTCACACCAGGCCTGATCGTCGTCGTCGACGGGTAGCATCATGTAGAACGCCCCCTCGGGGACCGGCACGTCGATTCCGTGCTCGCCGAACAGTTCGACGAGCATGTCGCGTCGCTCCTCGAAGGCGTCGCGCATCTCCGCGACGGCCTCGTCGGTGTTTTCGAGGGCCTCGACGCCGGCGTGTTGGACGAAGTTCGCCGCACAGGACACCGAGTGTGAGTGCAGTTTTCCGGCCTGCTCGACGAGCGCTTCGGGGGCGGCGAGGTAGCCGAGCCGCCAGCCGGTCATCGAGTACGCCTTCGAGAACCCGTTGATCGTGACCGTCCGATCGCCCATCCCCTCGAGCGAGCCGAGGGAGGTCTGTTCGACCCCATAGGTGACCGCGTCGTAGATCTCATCGGAGACGACCGTCACGTCGTGGTCGACGGCGAGGTCGCGGACGCCTTCGAGCGCCGCATCGGTGAAGACGGCCCCCGAGGGGTTCGACGGCGAGTTGATGACGAGGAGTTCGGTGTCGTCCGAAACCGTCTCCGCGAGGTCGTCGAGAACCGGCTCGAGTTGGAACCCCGATTCGGAGAGGTCGATCCGCGAGAGGCTGCCGCCGGCCAGTTTCGCCATCGCCTCGTAGCTGACCCACGCCGGGTCGAGGAGGACGACCTCGTCGCCTGGGCCCCCGCCGGCGCCACCGTCAATAAGCGTCTGGAACGTCTCGTAGAGCGCCTGCTTGCCGCCGGGGGTGACGATGATCTCGTCGGTCGTGTACTCGAGGCCGTCGCCCTCGAGTTTGTCGACGATCGCCTCTTTCAGTGCCGGAATCCCGTTCGAGGGCGTGTAGCCGGTGTGGCCCGCGTCGAGGGCGTCCTTACCGGCTTCGACGACGTTCTCGGGGGTCGGAAAGTCGGGTTCGCCGACCGAGAGATCGACGACGTCGACGCCGTCGGCTTCGAGTTTCGATGCCAAGTTGCTGATCGCGAGCGTCGCGCTGGGTTCGACCCGGCCGACGCGGTCCGTGAATTGCATTGTCATTGTGTATCGAGTTCCTCCGCGAGTGAAATAGCGCTTCGGACGGCGTTCGCGCCGTTTTCGATCCGCTCTTCGGCCTCCGCCTGGCTCATGCCCGGGCCGGTGATCCCGAGCGCGACCGGCGTATCGCGGTTCAACGACACGTCAGTGAGCCCCGACGCGGCCGCGTCGGCGATCACGCGATCGTGATCGGTGTCCCCGGTGACGATCGCGCCGAGGACCGCGACCGCGTCGATGTCCTCGCGCCGGGCGAGACGATCGGCCGCAAGCGGCGTGTCGTACGAGCCGGGGACCTCGATCGTCTCGACGATCTCCGCACCGGCGGCGGCGGCCGCCTTACGGGCCCGTGACTCCATTTCGTGGGTTACGGGCCGCTCCTTGTTGAACTGCGCGACCACCAGTCCGAGCGCTACCATACCTGACCGTCGGTATCGCCACCTAAAAGAAGTGCCGAAAGGGAACTCGCGTGGTCAGGGTCGGTCCGGGCGGCCCCGCTTCGTGATACAGTCGATCACGCCGGTCGCGCTTCGAGACGACGGTCTCGGTTACGCCGCCGCCTTCGCGTCGCCGAACGTGTCGTCGAACTCGCCGTTCGCGAGCCGTTCGTTGAACGTCCGGGCGTCCGCACCCTCGATAGTGACGCCGAGGGAGGCACACGTTCCGGCCACCTCTTTGGCGGCGTTTCTCGCGTCGTACGCGAGGAGGTCGGGGAGCTTCTGTTCGGCGACCGTTTTGAGCTGTTCGGCGCTCATATCGGCGACGAACTCCTCGTTCGGTTCGCCGGAGCCCGTCTCGAATCCGAGCTTGTCCTTGATGAGCGCGGCCGTCGGTGGGACGCCGACCTCGATACTGAACGAGCCGTCGTCGTCGTAGTCGACAGTGACGGGGACCTCCGTTCCGTCGAACGCCGCCGTCTGCTCGTTGATATCGCTGACGACTGCCTGCACGTCGACCGGGGTCGGGCCGAGTTCGGGGCCGAGCGGCGGCCCGGGGTTGGCCTGCCCACCGGGGACGAGTACTTCGATAGTTCCAGCCATACACAACGAAAGTGCCGCGGCGGTTTTAAGGGTTGTCGATTCGCTCCGGCGTGGGAGCGTCACACAACCAACGCCGGGCCGGAGATGACGTCCGCGGGGCCGACTAGAAGCGGCGATCACCGGAGCGCAACGCCGCGCCGGAGGAGATATTCGCTCACGTCTTTGATGACGACGGGGCTCCCGATGATCCGCGGAGTCGACCCCACCTCCGTGACGGTGATCGAGAACTCGGCCTCGAGGTCGTCACAGATTCCGTGCGGTGTGCCCGGCGGGAGGACGATCTGGGTGCTGTCACGGAGACGGGCTGGGTCAGCCATCGATCCTCGGTTCGTATTGCTCACGAATGAACGTGTTGAAACGGGATCGGTTCGGGGCGCTCGGGTCGGGTCGCCGCAACGCGATCAGGCGTTAATCACCAGTACACCGAACACCGCAGCGGCGATGAGGACACCGCTGACCGTGCGGAACCCGTAGCCGAATATCGTCGAGAAGACCAAATGGAACACGCCGACGAACGCGAGCCCGGCACAGATGAGCGTGTAGGCGATCCGTCGCTTTCCGTCCATACTCCCGGTAGGGCCGGGGTGTGTATATGCGTGCCCGTTCCGGACGACGGCGGCCCCCAACCGAACGCCTTTTTCGGCACCGGCGATACGTCCCTCCTAATGGGGCTCAAAGA
>CAZOFL010000137.1:0-3870 GCA_964579035.1 uncultured Natronomonas sp.
TTCGCCCTTGTACTTCGAGACGATCTCGGGGCCGTCGATCACCTCGAAGTGGGCGTCGACCTCGTTGGCGACGGCCTTCGCGATGAGCGTCTTGCCGGTCCCCGGCGGGCCGTACAACAGGACGCCGGAGGGGGGATCGATACCGAGTTTTCTGAACAGTTCCGGTTCGGACAGCGGCAACTCGATCATCTCCCGGACCCGTTCGAGTTCGTCGTCGAGTCCGCCGATGTCCTCGTAGGTGGCGTCTGAGGCCGGCTCGGGCGTGCTCCGATCGGCGTCGACGGCCGTCGACTCCGTCGCCGAGTCGTCGTCGGTGTCGGGGCGCTCACGCACCCTGATCGTCGTGTTGCCGGTGACCCGGACGGTTCCATTCGGCTTCGTCTCCGCGACCGTCGCCCGGACGCCGGGTCGTTCGAGACGGATCGTCTCGCCGGCTCCCAGCGGTCGGTCCCGGAGGTCGCCGGCGATCGCGTCCAGCAGCTCGTCGTCGGCGCTGACGGGAATCTCGACGACGATCCGATCGGCCTCCGCGACCGACACCGGTGCGACCGACACCGTCTCACCGATGTTGACGCCGGCGTTGGCGCGCGTCTCGGCGTCGATGCGGACGATCCCGTCCGCTCCGCCAGCGGGCCAGACTTTCGCCACTGTCGGCCGGTCTCCCTCGATGACGACCGTGTCACCGCTCAACACGCCGAGCGCGCGCCGTGCGGATTCCGGCAGGCGCGCGACGCCACGCCCCGCGTCCCGTTTCTCCGCACCGTTCACCGTCAGCGTAACCTGCCGAGTCATACGACTTCCTCGGGTCGCACGCCGCTTTATCGTTCCGCCCTCGGCCGCCCGGGGCAACGGTTATACGGCGTCATACCCCACGTCCGTGTATGGTCGCGACCACAGAACGGGACGGGGCGACGTGGTACGAGTGCGAACTGTGCGGTCTACTCTTTGACGACCGCGACGACGCGGCCCAACACGAGGAGAACTGCGACGCCGAGGAGCCGAGTTATATTCAGTAGCGGGCGTCGGTAGTCGGTTCCGGGGGTCGTGGGCTGGACTGCGGGAACGACCCTGTACGACGCACGCGCAGCGCGACCGATTGCATGCGTCCCGACCCCGGTGCCCGGCTCTGGAACCGGTGTGTTTGATCCGTTGTGCCGGACGGAGTGCACGATACGGCGGTGGCTATCGTCCGTTAATTAAATCCCTTCGCGAGCGGCGGGACCACCTGTCGCTTACGGGACACGACACCGGGCAAGAGTGCCTCCCGATCCGCGAACTGCGTATCGAGGGCATCCGTGACCGTGTCCACGTGATCGCCGGCGACGAGGGCGATGGAGTCCTCCTCGAGTACGTCCGTGACGAGCAACAGAAGGGCGGCGTAGCCCCGCTGTAAAACGATTTCATCCATTGCGGCGAGTATCGCATCCCGCCGGGCCAACACCGCTTGCCGCGCGACGGTTTCGACCTGTCCGATACCGACACAGTGTGACCCGAAGGTGAACTCCTTGAAATCGCCCAACACAATCTCCCGGGGCCGTTTCTCCCCGAGTTTACTTTTTTGTTGCAGCAACTCGTTACCGTACTCCTCGGCGTCCACACCGGCCGTCACCGCCAGCGTATCGGCTGTGCGTCGATCCGCGTCGGTCGTGGTGGGGGACCGAAGCACGAGAGTATCGCTCAACAGGCCGCTGAGCAGCAACCCGGCGGTCCGGACATCGATCGCCTCGCCCGCCTCCTCGTACAGGCCCGCGAGGACGGTGGCGGTCGATCCGACCGGTTCGTTCCGGAACCGGATGGGCTCGGTTGTCTCGACGTCCCCGATCCGGTGGTGATCGACGATCCCGACGATCTCCGCGTCCCGCACGCCGGGGACGGCCTGGCTGTACTCGTTGTGATCGACGAGGATCAGCCGATCCGACGCCGCGTTATCGACGAGCGTGGGCGGTTCGACACCCCAGCGGTCGAGGACGAACTTGGTCTCCGGGTTCAGTTCCCCGGCCCGTGCGGGGACGGCGTCCGCTCCCTGCGTCCGTTTCAGCCACGCGTACGCGAGGGCGGAACAGATAGCGTCGGTGTCCGGCCGCCGATGTCCGATAACGTAGACTGGGTGTGTCATAGTTCCTCATCGGCCCATAGTATAAAAAGCCGTACGCCGGACCCACGCTGTAATACCCCGTGTGTTACCGATTGCCGTAGTCTTTCAGCGGTCATCGCCAGTATGGGTCGGCGATGACCGCTAAATCGTTACAATAATCGGTATGAGCTATTCCGGCGGCTCGCTGTCTTGTGGTGGCATCAGTCCCCACCATCAAACGACTTCGGCGGAGCAGGCGTCCCGACGGTCACGTTTCGCCGTATAGATTTATATACTTGTAGCGCTTTCTATATACCGTTCACCGTTTTATTCGCCCGTTCTCGCGGTGAGAGCGGCAGGTGATTCCGGCGGGTCGTGGGAACGGAGTGCCGACGGACGACGAGTCACACCGGCGTTCGTCGGGAACGGACGCCCGCTACCCGCACCGGTGGTTAACGGAGTTGAGACAAAATGCCTACATTCGAACACACGATCGAGATTGCAGCGCCCATAGACCACGTCTTCGAGTTCTGGAGCGACCCGGACAACTGGGAGCGGACGATGCCCAGTCTGAGCAACGTCGAGTCGATCGAGGAAACCGACGACGGCCGCCGTTTCACGTTCAGATGGAAGATGCTCGGAATCTCGATGGACGGCGAGATGGAGTACGAGGTCGTTGAACCGAACGAGCACACGGTCACCGGGTTCGAGACGCCGGGTATGGCCGGCGAGGTACACGTCCGGTACTCGGAAACCGACGACGGTACCGAGGTCGTCCAGCAAGCGGACTACGAGTTCGGCGATTCGCTGCCCGACCGGATCCTCGCGCCGGTCGGCAAGCGGTACAACGAGCGGCAGTTCAGAAACTCCCTCCGGACCAGCAAGGAACTCATCGAGGCCGAGACCGAAGCCCTGATCGAGGCGTAAACCGGGGTTTCGCTCTCCCGATTTCGCTTAAAAACGGTCAGCGCTTCCATTTTTATACTCCACGCCGCGCGCCTCGAGTACCCGCCGAACGCCCTCCAGCGACCCGCACACCGGAACGTCGTCGGGAACCCACGCCGGGGACGAGCCGTCGGTGCGGAGGACGATCGGATCGAGGCCGGCGGCGAGGGCACCGTCGACGTCCGGGCGTGCGTCGCCGACGTGGACTCCGCCCGGAGTCGTCGCGTTCACACGCTCGAATGCGATCCCGAAGAGCTCCGGGGCCGGCTTTCGTACCCCACAGCGCCCGGCGACGGCTACCGCGTCGACGTGGGGCGAAAGCCCCGTCCGGCGGAGTTTCCCGCGTTGGAGGCCCGCCGGGCCGTTGGTAACCACGACGGGCGATTCGAGCAGATCGAGCAGATCGAGCGCGCCCGCGATCGGTTCGAGCCGGTCGAGCCGTCGCCGCCGGTAGGCGTCCGCAAACGCCGTTACCGTCGTCTCCGGGACGTCCGCCCCGGCGGCGACGAAGGCGCGGTCCAACGCCGCCCGACGGACCGGGCCGTCGTGGGCGACACCCGGCAGCCGATCCGCCAGTTCCGTCCGGAAGGCGGATTGATACGCCTCGACGGACGGGATCGGAACGGAGGCGTCGAGGGCCGAACGAACCCGCTCGAAGGACCGAGATCGCGGCTCCCGGCACGCGAGGAGCGTTCCGTCGAGATCGAAGCTGACAACCGACACTGGGCGCTTTTCGGGGTGACCGATAATGAGCCTTCGGCGGACGCGCCGCGACAGCGCGTGGAGGTTTATATTGGCTCCGTTGAAATCTTACGGCCCCGAAAAGAACTGCGTGCTGAATAGAACGCGCG
>CAZOFL010000137.1:3970-5936 GCA_964579035.1 uncultured Natronomonas sp.
CCTCTATATTCAGCACCACAGTGGAAGTGTATCACCGCTCGAGGAGTTCAACAGAGCATTTATATTAAAAATCCGCCGCTTCGGACGGCGGTGACGCGCCGTCTCATCCCAGGCGCGCGATCAGTTCGCTCCCCTCGATGTAGGGGAAGCCGTGGCGATCGGCGTACGCCCGGGCGGCCGCCGGCGACAGCGCGCCCCCGGTCTCGTCGTCGAGCATCTCACAGACGACGACGGCGGGTTCGACGCCGGCCGCCTCGGCGAGCACCAACCCGAGTTCGGTGTGGCCTTCGCGATCCTCGAGGAGACTGGGAGCCCCGCGCAGGAGGTGGACGTGGCCGGGGGCGCGGAACCGCTCGGCGAATCGCTCGGCGTCGGTCGCGATCGATCCCGTCGCGCCGTCGCCGGCGACCAGCCGCTCATCGGCGATCCGCCCGGCGGCAGCCCCGAGTTCGGAGATGGTGAGCGCGCGGTCGTCGTCGGTGATCCCGGTGAACGTATCGCGGTGGTTGACGGTGATCGAAAACGACGAGCGCTCGTCGTAACCCAGTTCGTGGTCGGCCCCGGCGGGGTGATCGAGAAGCTCCTGCATAAAGGGGAGTTCCCAGGTCTCACACACCGCATCCGAGAGGGCGACGCAGACGAGGCCGCCGGCGTCGTTGCGCAGCCTCGCGACGTCGGCGGCAGTGACCGCCGCGGCCGGATAGACGAGGTCGACCTCACCCTCGCGGTCCGTCGCGTCGTGGATCAAGACGGGGCGACCGGCCGCGAAGGCCGAAACCGCCGCGTCGATCCCGCTTTCCGCCCGCGTGCTGTTACTGCTCCGAGACATGGATAGTGAGGCTGTCCCCGTCGTCGATGTCGAGCGTTTCGCGGAGCTTCTCCGGGGCGATGAGTTCGAGTTGATCCGCGCCGTGGTGGGTGCGCTCGGGCGCGATGACGTGGGCTCCCTCGTAGCGCTCACCCGACCCCGCCGTGATCGTCGCCGGCCAACAGAACGCCGGGCCGTACGTCCGGTCCTCGTCGGTCCACCCGTCGATATCGACCGGTTCGAGGGCGTCCATCCTGGCGCGGAGCCGGACGCTCTCCTCGTTGAGGTCGACGTTCAGCGTCCCGGCGAACGGCTCGTAGCCGAGTCGATCGCGGAACTGCCGCATATATCCGGACAACGAGATGTAGTGTCGGCCCTCGCCCATGCCGCTCGTGGCGATCCCCCGAAGTTCCACGTCGACGGTGCCCTCGAAGAGCCGCCGGTAGTCGGCGTACTCGCGTTCGAGTTCGCGTGCGCCCTCCTCGGTCACGGAGACCCGCTGGCCGTCGCCGGTCAGTTCCCTGCTCAAGTATCCGGCGTCCTCAAGCCGTTGGAGCCGTCGGGAGGCCGTCTGTCCCGACGCGTCGAGCCGATCCGCCAGCGCCGAACAGGTAACTGTCGCCTCGCCGTCGAGCGCGCCGTCGAGCGCGACGAGTTTCAGCGTCGCCAACTCGTCGTGTCCGACCCGCTCGGTCGTCTGTGCCATACCGGGACGTATGAGTTACGCGTCCTTAACCGTAACGAATGTGGAACCGTTAACGAATTTGAGAAACGTGTCAGGAGTTGTATGTTAGGATTACGTGACTTATCGGTTAAAATATGTCGAAGGCGGCGACTTCGAACGGTGGAGCGGGAAAAAACAGTTACGACTCGGCGTAGGGTTTCTCACGCCAGAACTCGCTGCCGCCTTTCAGCTCCGGAACCATTGTGTCCTCCTCGCGGGCCAACAGCGCGACGCGGGAGGCCTCGACGTCCCGAACGACCGGATGCGTCGGCAGGTACTCCTGGACGGCCTCGGCGAACGCAAGGACCTCCCCGTGGTCGGGCATCACCTCACGGTCCAGCCTGCTTCGGGAGTTGCCGACGTGCATGTACGCCTTCAATTCGACGAAGTCGGCGTCGGCCCGGTCGAACATCGCCGCGTACCACTCCGGATGG
>CAZOFL010000138.1:0-5928 GCA_964579035.1 uncultured Natronomonas sp.
TACCTCCAGGAGTACTGGTCGGCCTTCGAGGACCCGCCGATGTGGAACCACGGCGACTGGGCCCAAAAGGACGAGGACGGCTTCTGGTTCCTCCACGGCCGTGCGGACGACGCGTTGAACGTGGCGGGCCGGAAAGTCGGCCCAGCCGAGATCGAGGGGGCGGCGATGGAACACGACTCGATCAACCAGGCGGCCGCCGTCGGCGTTCCGGACGATACGACCGGAACCGCGGTCGTGCTGTATCTGATCGTCGAGGAGGGCGTCGAGGAGACCGACGCCCTGCGCGATGAGGTTCGGACGTTGGTCGGCCAAGAGCAGGGCAAGCCGTTTCGGCCCCGCGAGGTGCTGTTCGTCGACGAGTTCCCGAAGACGCAGTCGGGGAAGATCATCCGACGGGCGGTCGAGGCGATGTACACGGACGAGGACCTCGGCGATATGAGCAGCATCGAAAACCCCGGCGCGCTCGACGAAATCGAAGACGCTCGGTAGAGCGCTCTCCGTCACTACACGGTTTGGATCACACGACGCTCACAGTTCGGCCTGCGGCAGTCCGATCGGACCCTGCGGTATCTTCGAACTGGTCCGTCGTCGGGACAACATTCACGTACCCGGTGAGTGTATTCGATACTGATGTACGATAGCACGGTGCTCGACGACTTACGGGAGCAGCTCGCACAGGCGGCCGACCACGATCTCTACGCGGAACTGTTCGAGGAGGCTGGGATCGATCCGACCGACGTCGACTCCTGGGAGGCGTTTCAGGAGGTCCCCTTCACCGATGGGGCGGATCTGAAGGGCGACTTCGACGAACACGGTCCGGAGGGGTCGCTGTACACGCCGGGGGCGATGGTCTCGTTCTCGCCGCTCGGCGACGACCTCGCGCCGATGTTCGACACCCAGGCGGATTTAGCGTACGAGGCGGCCGTCAACGCCGACATCTTCGATGCGGCGGGGATCGAACCGGGCGACCGCGTCCTCAACACGTTCGGCTACCACCTTTTCGGGACGGGACTTCTCCTCCATCGGGGGTTCGAGGAACTCGGCGCGGAGGTGTTCCCAGTCGGCCCCGGTGACTCCGAGCAGGCAGCGGCGTTTATCTCGGAGTACGACATCGACGTCCTCGTCGGCAACCCGAGTTTCGCGCTGAAGATCGCCGAGGAGGGCGCCTCGGTCGACACGTTCGTCGGCGGCGGCGAACCGTTCACCTCGGTTCCGGGGTACCGCGAGGAGGTCAAGGAAGCCCTCGACTGTGCGACGGCGATCGACTACTTCGGGACGCGACACGTCCTTCCGATCGCCGCCGAAACAAAGGCGGAAGACGGTCTGTACGTCGCCGACGACTACGCGATCGTCGAGATCATCGACCCCGACACGGGCGAACCCCTCCCCGTAGGCGAGCGCGGCGAGGTCGTCGTCACGCACCGCCGAAAGGAGGGGTTCCCGCTGGTTCGGTTCCGGACCGGCGACCTCGCGGAACTCGAACGCCGCGGCGACGACCTCGTCTTGCCGGACGGCGTCATCGGCCGGACCGACGACCGGCTGAAAGTCAAAGGCGTCAAACTGTACCCGGAGAGCGTCCCCGCGGTGCTCGCCGCCTTCGACGGCCTGAGCGGCGAGTACGCGGTTCGGGTGACCCGTCCGGAGTCGACCGACCACCTCGAAATAGTCTGTGAGGGAACCGCCGATACGGACGAACTCGCGGCGGCGCTCGCCGGACGACTCGTCATCTCGCCGGACGAACTCACGCTCGTCGACGAGTTGGAGGAACCGGGGGTCTTCGACGAGCGGTACTGAAGCGTCTACTCTCTGGTGATCTGTTCTACGGCGACGTCGGCCCCCGCCGCCGCCGGGTACACCGTGTGGTCGACGAACGTCCGGTAGCCGTAGTCCTGTTCGCCGTCGTGGGCGATCCGGAGTATCGTTCGCGCGTCCGGCGCCTGTTTCTTTGCCGTTTCACAGATAGCCAGGTTGGTTTCCGTGTTGTCCGTGAGGGCTGCGACGACGTCCGCATCCGAGAGGTTCGCCGTCTCCAGCGTCTCCGCGTCCGTCCCGTCGCCTTCGATTACGCGGTTGTGCTTCGTCGACAGCTGCTTACACGTTTCCGGGTCCGGTTCGACGACAGTGATCGACTGGCGGCCCGAGTCGAGTTGCTCGACGACGCGGCGGCCGACGCGTCCCGCACCGACGACGACGATGTTTTTTCTCATCCGTGATCGAGACGACAGTACATGCCACAAATATATACACCTGGCGGCTGCCCCGATTCAGTCACCGCCGCCGAGAAACTCCGTCGCCGTCCGATAGAAGATGTCCCGGCAGGTCTCCGTCGGCAGATCTCGCCCGAGCAACTGGGCGCGTTCGGCCCGGTACGGATACGGGATGTTCGGAAAGTCGCTCCCGTACATGATCGAATCCGAGAGGTCGATGAGCGTCGCGTCGGCGACCGTCGAGGGGTCGAACCCCATCGTCTCCCCGGCTTCGGTCGACATCGCGAACGTCGTATCGAGGTAGACGGTGTCGTGTTCGCGGGCCATTCCGAGGAACGCCGGGACTTCGTACGTCCCCATGTGGGCGCAGTTGACCCGAAGCTCCGGGTAGGAGTCGACTACCTCGGCGAACCGGTCGGCACCGACGTGAGGGCTGTCCTCGAACATCGGGGCCGTTCCGCCGTGATACGTGACCGGACGGTCGTACTCAACGGCGGCCAAAAGCGCCGGCTCGATCCGGGGGTCGGCGGGCGCACACCGCTGTACCGGGCAGTGAAACTTCAGCCCACGGGCGCCCGCGTCGAACGCGTCTCTGACGATGTCTCCGACCGCCTCGTCCTCCGGGTGGACGGTCGCAAACGGAATCAACCCCTCGGATTCAGCGGCCCGTTCCGTGAGCCACGCGTTGAGCGAGCGCGCGCCACCGGGTTCGTGGACGTACGGCAACGCGATGTACCGCTCGACACCCGCCGCACTCAGCGCCGCCTCCATCGATTCGGGGTCGGTCGAATGCGGGAACTCCCAGCCGGTCTCGGCCGTAAGCGTCCGCTGGATGGCGGCCGAGAGCCGTTTCGGGAACAGATGGACGTGTGCGTCGATCGCCGGGGCGAACGGCGTCGTTCCGTCGGTGTTACCCGACATCCGTTCAGTTTCCGGGGGGTGTTGGGCGGTCGGTGTGTCGGCCCATGCCGTCGGCTTCGAGTGGGTCAGACGCTCTGCGTTTGCCGGCATCGTCACCCGGAGTGATCGTATCCATACTGTCCCGTGTTCACTCGCCTCAAATATATGTACCGGAGGCCGTTTCGATCCGACTCGGAACGGGCTCTCGGTCCGTGTCGCAATCCCCGTCGAAACCCACCGGACGCGACGCCGGCGGGATGGAAGCGGCCCGTCAGTAGGCGTAGGGCCACTTCCGTAAGTAGTCCTTTATTTGTCCCAACCCCGCTAACAGCCCTTTCGGCTCGACCGCGAGCACGACGATAATGGTGATCCCGAAGAACAGCGGTTCGAGCGCCGTCGCATCGGCGGCGTAGGCCAACAGGAGGTCGCGGATCTCGTCCTCGACGATCGTCACCAGACTCACCCCGAGGATGACGCCCCAGACGCGCCCCATTCCGCCGAGCAGCAACATCACGTAGTGTTCGAGTGTGAGTTCGATCGTAAAGAACTCCGGGCTGATGAAGCCGATGTACAGCGCATAGAGCGATCCGGCCACACCGATCATAAACCCGCCGATCGCGTAGGCGAGCAGCTTGTTCCGGAAGACGTTGATCCCCAGCACCGCCGAGGACAGGTCGTTCTCGTGGATGCCACGGAAGATCCGCGCGATCCCCGTTCGGCTGAGGTTCAGGGTCAGGAGGGCGAAGATCGCCATGACGGCGAAGACGAAAAAGTACTGCTCCGTCGCGGAACTGATGGTGACGAAGTCGCCGACCAACCCGACGTCGCGGGGGACGTTCTGTTGTGATCCGCCGTGGATGAACGCCAGTTCGTTGTTCTCGAAGAACCAGATCGCGATGAACTGCAGCGCGAGCGTCGAGATGGCGATATAAAACCCCTTGACGCGCCATGACGGCAGTCCGAAGAGGACTGCGATGGCTGCTGTCAGAAGTCCCCCGACGAGCATGCCGGGGATGAGCCCCGCACCCGCCTCGACGACGATCCGCGTCGACGCGTACGCACCGATCGCCATGAACGCCCCCTGTGCGAGGACGATCTCGCCCGCATAGCCCAGTATGACGTGTAACCCCAACACGGCGATGATGAAGATGAAAATCCTCGTGATCATCGAGACCGCCCCGCCCCCCAATACGAAGGGGATGAGAAGCGGGATCGGCAGCGCCAAAACGAACGCGACGCGCTCAATTCGCCACCTGACGAGCCCCATTCGCTCCTCGTAGGAGGTGAAGTACTCCCCGCAGGGCATCAGGCGACACCCCCGTCGCTCGCGTCAGTCGGGATCGATTCGCCTGATCCGTGGTGTGTCATGTCTCGCATTCTCAGAGCCTCTCTATTCGTTCGGTACCGAACAGCCCGTACGGTTTGACCAGGATGACGACGAGCAGGAACATCATCGGCAGCACCTGCCCGACGCCGGGGCCGACGATCGGTTCGACGTAGAACGCGCCGAGTTGCTGTAACAACCCGACGACGAGCGAGCCGAGGAACGCTCCCGGAATGCTGTCGAGGCCGCCGAAGACGACGGCCGCGAATATCAGTATCCCGACGGCCTCGATCGTGAACCCGGCCCCGCCGGCAGACATAGCGAAGAGCAACCCGCCAACCGAGGTGATCGCGATCGACAGCGCCCACGCGAGCAGGATGGTCCGCTCGATGGAAATGCCGAGGACCATCGCCGCCTGCTGGTCGCTCGACCCCGCACGCAGTATCGACCCGATAACCGTGTATCGGAAGAACAGCATGAGCGCGATCACGACGACGAGAGAAAGCACCACACCCAAAGTGAACGACGCGCTCAGGCTGACGCCGAACGGCAGCGACAGACTCCAATCCGGCCGAAGCGCCTCCGGGTACGCGCGGTACTGCGGGCCGATCAGAAACCGGATCCCACCGGTGATGATCCCGCCGAGCGCGAGCGTGACGATGATCACCGACAGAACGGGCTCGCCGATGAAGTGCCGGAAGATGACCCGTTCGAGGAAGACACCGAGCAACAGCCCGAAGATCAGTGTCAACACGACGGCGGCCGCCGCGGGGAGTTCCAGGGCGATCAAAAGCGGCGTCGAGAGCACGACGACGAGGTACGCCCCGAGAAGCGCGAACTGTCCCTGCGCGAAGTTGAGCACGCCCGTCACTTTGTAGATGAGCGAGAAGCCGATGGCGACGAGGGCGTACACCGCACCGAGGCCGATCCCGGTGACGGTGACCTCGAAGAGGGTCGCGACTGCGCTCATTGGGGGCTCCCCTCGATGAGCGGTCCGGAGTCGTCCACGTCGATGACCCGCATTTCGCCGCGCTCGCGCGATTCCCTCCCGTCCTGATACGTTATCGTCACGTCCATCTCGACCGTGTCCGCTCCGTCGTAGATCCCGTCTATCAGTTCCTGGTACCGGTCGGTCACTATCTCGCGTCTGATCTTTCCGGTCCGCGTCAACTCCCCGTCGTCCGCGTCGAACTCCTTGAACAGGATGACGAACCGATCGATAGTCGGCCCCTCGAGTCGCTCGTTGGTGTCCTCGACGACGCCGCGAACGAGTTCGAGCACGGGTTCTTTCTGCGTGAGATCCTTGTACCCGGTGTACTGGATGTCCCGTTGGTCGGCCCACTCGGCGACGTTATCGAAGCGGATGTTCAACACCGCAGCGAGCGAACTGCGTCCGTCACCGGCGATGAGCGCCTCCTTGATGTAGGGGTTGAACTTGAGTTTCGTCTCGACGCTGATCGGCGCGACGGCGGTCCCGTCGGAAAGCTCCATCACGTC
>CAZOFL010000139.1:0-5794 GCA_964579035.1 uncultured Natronomonas sp.
TGCATTCACCGATTTCGGACAGCTCGTTCGGATCGTGAACGAAGGAAACGTCGGCCGAAGAGTACAAGACGCTGCTTGAGACTGTTGAGGACAGCATCTTCTTCATTACGGTCGAGTCAGAGGATACGGAGCTCGTGTTTCGGTTCGAACGTCTCAATCGGGGCTATGAGGACCAGACCGGAATTACAACTGACGAAGTCCGGGGAAAGACGCCGACAGACGTGTTCGGTGAGGATATTGGGTCGAACCTTCACGCAAACTACCGCCGGTGTGTCAAGGCTCAGGAACCGATCTCGTATGAGGAGGAACTCCCCGTTGAAACGGGTGCACGGTTCTGGCAAACAAGTCTCACACCAGTTACTACGAACGGTGAGGTGACCCGGATTATCGGTATCGCGCGGAACATCACCGAGCGGGTCAAACAGGAACGAAAGCTACGGAGCCAGAACGAACAACTCGACGAGTTCGCAAGCGTGGTGTCACACGATCTGCGGAATCCACTCAACGTCGCGCAGGGTCGGGTAGAGCTGCTCTCCGAAGACTGCGATAGCGAGCATCTTTCGCCCATCGTCACGTCACTGGACCGGATGGGAGAAATCATCTCGGATACGCTCACGCTCGCCAGACAGGGTCAGGTCGTCTCGGACCCCGAACCCATAGAGTTAGTCAATGTAGTCGGCACGTGCTGGAAAAACGTGCGAACGGACGAGGCAACCATCGAAATCGGGGACGAAGTCACGATCATGGGTGACCGGAGCCGACTCCAGCACCTCTTCGAGAACCTCTTTCGGAATGCAGTCGAACACGGTGGGGGAGACGTGACCGTTCGCGTCGGGCAAATCGATGACCACGGTATTTACGTCGAAGATACTGGCCCAGGGATTCCTGAAGATGACCGCGAGGCAGTGTTTAAACCCGGGCATACCTCGTTGAGTGGCGGGACCGGGTTTGGGTTGACAATCGTCAAACGGATCGCTGAGGCCCACGGCTGGCAGGTTACAGTTGTCGATGGGACTGACGGCGGAGCACGGTTCGAGTTCACTGATGTCGATCTTGATCAGTGACTGATTCGCGCGTTCCATCTTGCATACCAGTATGAATACCACTCTTATTTGATAGTTTCTTCGTCGAACAGTTCGCAGTTCTACTGACCGGCTGAGACTGATTCTATGACACGCTGACGGGGCATCTGTGATACCCTGCAGAGCAGTCTATTCACGTTTATACCGCTCCTGCTTGGAGTTCTACACTGGCCTGCTCTGTTATTCGTCTGAGAGTGCCTTGATCCGGTCATCGCGGCGCGCTGCGTCGAGGATTGCGGCTCGTCGTTCGAGTGTCTCCCATTCGGAGAGTGCGTCCCATGCCGCTTCAGTGGACATGTCCTGGCTCTTGCTCGATTCGGTGAGGGAGACTTCGTCGGGATGTGTTGCGTCGAACTGGATTCTGTAGTCGTTGATTTGCTCGAGGGCGTCTTCGAGTTCGTCAACGATCTCCTGGTCGGCGTATTCCTGGCGGATGCGGTCAATGCATCGCCACTGGAAGTACGCGTCGTTCCGTTCGTAGCGAACTGGGTCGTCATGCCGGTGAACTATCCTTAGGTCGTCAAACCATTCGAGGTAATCTCGGGTTGTGTCGATGTCGCAGTCGGCGAGGTCAGCGATTGCTGCGATCGTCGTCGGTGTCCGGAGCCCTACGATGGTATCAAGGAGTCGTCCGCGAGTCGTGCCAGCTGTGAAAAGTGAGTCTGGTGAGTTCAGTTCGTCGAACTCTGGCGGGGTTTTGTCACCGTTGTATGCGTCAGCAGGAATCTCTGTGAGATCCATCTGTGGGGTGCTCCGTACTGGTCAATAACGGATGTGGAGACATACAATTGTTGTCCGCTGAATTAGTTCTGCTCCGGTCGGGCGGTTATTGTCTCTGTACGGGTGCGTATACGTTGGTGAAGTGGTCGTGTAGGGTGTCGAGGTGCTCGTGGATCGTCCCTGGTGTGGTGAGTGGGATGGCGATGACGCCGGGAGCGTGCTTTCCTGGACTGTACCACTGGTCTTCGTAGAATCGAACGGCGGGCCATGCGTCGTCCGCGGTGGTGGTGTCGCGGACGGTGTCGTATACGGTTTGGGAGCCGTGTTGGAGTTTGTATAGGGCGTAGCCGTATGCGTCGCCGGTGTCAGGTGCATCGTTGATTGTGTCCGGAGTGACCCATTCGACGGCGATGTTGAGTAAGGTGTCCGAATCGGGGTTGTCGTAGTGTTGGAGTGGGGCTTCGGTGCGGATGGTGGCGAGTGTGGCGGTGTAGTTGGGGCCAAGTGCTTTGTTGCTGAACGATACGTCGGTGTGGTACCCGGCGTCGCGGAGCATCGTTCGACCCGTGGTTTTGAGGGTGTCGAGGAGTGTGGTTTCGAAGTCGTAGGCGAGTTGCCGGGCTTTCAGGTATCGGTCGTCTTCGAGGCCGGTCGTGATGAGATCGTCACTCATGGGTGTGAATGCTGGTGAGGTAGTTGTACTGTTCGGTGAGCGGTGTGTTGCGGAGTTGGATGTGATCTGCGAAACCGACTGATTCAGCAGTGGTGTGAGTGGTGATGAGGGGTAGGGGGGCGAACTGACAGAGGACGGTTTCGATGGTGGTGATGAAGGGGTATGCGGTGGCTTGCCAGTGTTGGGTTGTGGATGGGTCGGTGAGGAGTGTGTGCCGGAGTCCGCGGCTGATGTCGTGCCAGTGGAGTACGGTAACGTCGGCTTCGGTGGGTTGTGTACCGCGTAGGACTGCCGGGGCGTTTGTGTCGTCGTCGAGTTTCGATGGCAGTGTTGCTCGGAGTTGATCGTGGTTCCGGTGAGGGAGTAGCAGGTAGTGATCCCAGGTTCGGTTCTGATCGTGTCGTTCGATGAGGCGTGCGGTTTCGGGTGTTTTGGCGTAGTTTTCGTCATCGATTTTGACTTCGATCGAGATGCCAGTGTCCGGGTATTGGATGAGGATGTCGGCTCGTCGGTCGTGTGCGGCGTCTGAGGCTAGCGGGACTTCACAGCGGACACGGTCGGGCGACTTGGTCGCGGTGATGCCGAATAGCTCGGTGATGAAGCGGTTCGGGGCGGTGTCACAGAGGTGGGCGAGCCATTGTGACCAGTTTTCTTCTTGCGTGGTACGGAGCGGTCCGTCATCGCGCCACGCTGCACAGAGTGGGTCACGGTCAAAACATGCTGGGCTCGCGCGCCATTGCTTGTTCAATTCTTCGAGTAGTGCTTGTAGGTCAGCGAGGGTGTCGGCGTCACGGGTGCCCGCTAGCTCCCACCAATCATCGACAGCGCTCCAGTCGGTGGGTTGTTGGCTCATAGCGCTGGGTAAGTGATTCGGGTGAGAAATACTGACGTGCTCATTCGTTCAGCAGTATCTGTTCGATGACGCTTAATGTTCCTGCTGGATCTTACGTTGCAAGTAGGGTGGGTTCGACGGCGACACCGAATGTGGTGTCTCAAATTGCGCAAGGTATTTATAAATATATTGCGTGAATTGAGACAGAGTGCTATCTGAATCGGAACTCACCGTCCTCTCGTACCTCGGCACGGCGGCAGAAGAAAGCCTGGTCCAGCGGGAGTTAGCAGACGAGCTTGAGTGGGATCCGGGTCACACGTCTCGTGTCGTGTCGAGACTGGCAGAGAACGGACTGCTCATCAGAGAGCAGCAGAATGGGCGGTACAACGTATCACTCTCGAATGCTGAACCGACCGAACGGCTCGCTGATCTCATACGCGAGTTCCCGCACATTGATTTCCCTGATCTACTCGCTGGGTCCACGATCCAGCTGCTCTATTATTTGGATGGTGAGCGAACAGCAGCGGAACTCACAGAATGGACTGACGTGAGTCGGGCGACGGTGTACCGCCGACTCAAACAGTTACGAAACGTCGGAATCGTCACGAAGCGCGGCACCCGATTCGATCTGACGAGTCAATTCGACGGACTGGCTGCGTTTGCACGGTCGCTTGTTCAGCACATGCATCGACAGGAAGCAAGTGCTAACGCTGTGGTCGTCCGGCTTATCTGGACAGATGTAGACAAGTATCTGTTCAGTTGCCGAGCAGATATGACTGCACCGCACTTTCATCAGACCGGCCCGGACGCGCTTGATCAGTACGGAATATCACTGTTAACGCGTGAGGAGCAGTACTATTTCCGCTCCGAGGAACGAACTGAACTCACACCTGCTGACCTCGTGTCCCACCTGCTGTTGATTGATGACGGTGCTCGGTACCGATCGTACTGTCTGTTGCTGATCGCGGCCTGTGAGATTGACAGAGACGTGTATATCCAGACGGCGGAACGGTACGATCGGGAATCCGAGGTTGACCTCAGGACGATCGTTCAAGATCTCTGTACGTACCTCGAATCCAACGGTGACGTGTCCGGAGAGCAGCTTCCTGAATGGGACACGTTCAAATCGACAGCCGGTGATTACGATATATCCGTATGACGGCAACTGCAGCGAGTCGAAGTGTACGGGTGCGTAGAGGAGACAGATTCAGGGTTCGTCGATACGGGCAAGCGAAATGAATTCAATGAATAAGGTCATGAATCACGTTCCGACTCTCGCTGTTCGTGAAGATCTCGTAGATAGGCGATCGCTGCGACACCGACGTTAATCCCCCAAACGTAGTCATCCTCACCGAAGGCAGCAGTGCCTGCCATACGATGAGTATAGCCGTCGACGAGGGTGAGACGGATACAGTTCACTACGTCGTCTTCACCGAATTGCTCGATAGCGTCGCTGATGTACTGGTCGAAATGACCATCTGGATGCTCGGTAGGTCGCGGATTAGCGGCGCGTTCCAATGCCAGATCAATAACCGCTTCAACTGACGGAGTCGATGGATCTCCCGTGTTTTCTCGAATCCGGTACCCCTCGTCCGAATACATATCGCCCCGTACGAGTGCCGAATCCTAAAATCCCAACCAGTCCTCGGTCAGAGAGTAGGCGCTACGCTCGAAACGTCAAACCTGGAGCGTGGTGCGCTACTGTAACTCGTCGAGTCGGCGTTTATCAGCATCAGTGAGGAGCTGCACATCGTATTCATCTTCGAGGGTAGCGATTTCTTCGAAGCATTCGCGGGCGGCCGCTTCGTTTCCGTCGTCGAGATGTTGCTTGCCCTGCTGACGCTTGACCTTCGCTAGGCCTTGTTTCCCGTCGTAGCGAGGCAAGGTCTGACGGTAGTACTGAGCAGCCCGGTCGAGATGCTCCCACCACTCGTCCGTCACACCGTCTTCCTGTTTGATCGTCTTGGCGAGCTTCCAGTGTGTCTCCGCGAGTTGCCCTGCGACGTTTCGTTTCTCGTAATCTTCCGATGCCAGTTCCATCGCCTCGTCCAAGAGGGTTAGTGCTTCGTGGAGATCCGCCTCTCCACTGCTCTCCAGGAGCTCCTCTAACCGGGCTTGGCGCTGCAGGCCCTGGCTTTTCCAGACGATGTGGCCGCCAAGATCGATGCCGTACGCCGAGTCGTCGTCAGGCGTCCCGAGCCGAAGCATCCAACTGTCGTCTCGATCAACGAATTCGAGATGTTGAACGTTCCCGTGCTGGTTTTCGTGGCGGAGTAGCTGTTCGCCGGTGGCAACGTCGAACAGGTAGGTGCTACAGTCAGGATTGAACGTACTGGTGGCGGCGTATTCCCCATCAGGTGTGATTGCGACTGGACCGATATTTGAGTCGAACTGGTGTTTCACGAATCGGTGACCCGACTCGTTGAACACGCGGAACGTCCCGGAGAGAGTATCACCCCAGTCGTTCCAATCAACGACGGCGACGGT
>CAZOFL010000140.1:0-5692 GCA_964579035.1 uncultured Natronomonas sp.
CCATCCTCTTTCGCGACACGCGTGGCCGGCGTGAGTACCTGCTGCTCAAATCCCGCCCCGGCGATTGGGAGTTCCCCAAAGGCGGCGTCGAGGGCGAGGAGGAACTCCAGCAGACCGCCATCCGCGAAGTGAAAGAGGAGGCCGGAATCGAGGATTTCCGGCTGTTAGACGGCTTCCGTGACGACTACGACTACGTGTTCGAGGCGAACGGCAACACCATTCACAAGACCGTCCACCTGTTCATCGCGCGCTCCTACGAGGCGTCAGCGGAGCTCTCCTCGGAGCACCGCGACCTCCAGTGGCGCGATTACGAGCAGGCGATCAACACGATCACGCAAGACGGTCCCCGGGAGATACTCGAGGAGGCCCACGAGTTCATCGACGAGAAACTCGAGGAGTGACCCGACTTCCCACTGTCGGGAGTCGAGGGCAAAAGCGTGCTGACCCACGGGCAGCCGCTACCGCGGTCCCGTAGAACAATCCGTCTCAGGCGTCCGGCGTCCGTGTCGTCAACTCGAGTGCGTGGATGTCTCTCGTCATTGCGTCGCCGAGGGCGTCATAAACGAGTTGATGTTGGTCGACGAGCGAGACGCCGTCGAACGCGGGGGAGACGACAGTCGCACGGAGGTGGTCGTCGTCGTGTTCGCCGCGGGCTTTCTCGACGGTCGCCTCGCAGTCCTCGAGTGCCTCCTCGATTCGTGCCTCGACTTCTTCGGGTGTCATGGCAGTGTCTCGGTTCGCGGGAACCAAAAGCCCGCCGGGATCGGATACGCCGGGACGGTCCCCACGGGTCAACTCCAGCGGTCGAGCCCTGTCTGGACGACGGATGCTTCGATGCGCTCGAAGCCACGCTCGACCTCTTCCGCCGGGACCTCCCACTCCTCCGTGACGTAGCGTTTCGCCGCGTCGACGTCGGGGTCGATGTCGGTGTCGTATTCGTACTCGTCGGTGACCGCGGGGTTCAGGAACATCTCGCGGATCCGATCGGCGTGGGGGATCGATTCGCCGCGAGCTTCGAGGGCGGTAAAGAGATCGCCGTGCTCGCGAAGCAGTTTCACGGCGGTCTTGGGACCGACGCCCGAGACTCCCTCGTTGAAATCGGTGCCCATCAGGATCGCGGCGTCGACGAGCTCCTCCCAGCTCAATCCGAGTTCCGAAAGCGTCCGCTCGAAGTCCATACACTCGGGATCACCGCTGCTCGTCAGCTTCCGAAGCGTGTACGGCGCACCCAAGAGCAAAGCGTCGTAGTCCTCGGACCCCGCGTAGTCGACATCGCCGTATCGCGCCATATAGGCGGCCTGGGCTTCCCCCTCGGCGGGGGCCTCGACGACGGGGACATCGAGCAACTCGAGCAGTTCCCTGGTCGTCGTCTGGATCGTGTCAGTGAGCCGCTGGGTGCGTGACTCGAGCGTCGAGATCTCGGCGGCGTCGGCGTCAGTCTCGCCCGCCCGGGCGGCCTCCAGTTCCGCCTCGTAACGCTCGCGCTGTTCGTGGCGACTTTCGATTTCCTCGTCTTTCAGCTCCGTCACCCCGCCGTCGAAGACAAAAATCGGCGTCATATCCGCCTCGAAGAACTTCGGCAACCCCTGGACGACTCCGATGAGGTTCGCCACCTCCTCGCCGGTGGCGGTCGTGTACGTTGAACTCGACGTAAACCGGACCGTCGTCGTCAGATACCGGTACAGCCAGTTGTGGGCATCGATCGCGACGACCGATCCCGCGAGTTCCTCGAAGGGCTTCGGATCGATGACCGCCAGTTGTCTGATGTCCGCGTTTCCCATTGACTGTGGTTGGGGCGGCGACGGTTTGAAACCGCCGGTGGCGGGTCATCGATCGACGCGCGAAAAGCGGGGATAGATGGCCCCTATCGAGGGCGGATTCGGAGTCCTCGAGAAGGTTATCGGGACAGTCCGGTCAACGCTCGATCGCCGTCCTCGGAGCCCGATCGGAGTCCGGCCCGGTCGTCGCCGCGTGCTCGGCCCGGCCGCCGAGCGTTTCGAAATCGAAGTTCTCGAACTGTTTCGGGGTGACGCCTTCCTCGGCGTAGACGTAGAGGGCGGTCTTCGCGATCCCCCAGACCGTCTGACTGAGTAAAAACGTGAACACCAACGCGAGCGCGACGAGAACGACCGCGAGTACGGTCCCCGGACCGGGGAAGGCCGCGGCGACCGGCACCGAGGCCGCGAGCGCGACGACGACGAGGGCGATCCCGATGCCGATGACGATCGCGGTGATCCCGAACCCGGCCCCGAGGGTCTCACCCCACGTGTTTTTGAACGTCGACCCGCTCCGTTCGAACATCGATGTCGCCGTCACGTCCTCGAAGACGATCACGGGGACGATGAAGAACGTCATGATCGACCAGCCGACGGCGAACACCGCCCGCATGACCGATGCCAGCGGGTTATCGGAGTTCTCGAGCACCCGGAACACGATGCTGACCGTCGCGGAGATGAGCGACCAGACGACGATCGGCCCGAGTCGACCGTTGATCGCGTACATGCTCTCTCTGACACTCGGCTCGCGACCGTGGAAGGCGACGTTCGCCGCGTGGACGAGCGCCGCCGAAAAGTAAGTGCTGAAGAACGTCGTCACGAAGTACAGCGCGAACAGCACGACGTACTCGAGGCCCCCGCCAACGACGTTTGCCAACACTAATGGGAGAAAGAAAATCACCAGGAAGATGATACTAAAGATCCCGGCCAAAAGCGGAAAGACGAGAAGCTTCGGGTGGTCGCGGATCACGCCGGCGCTGTCCTTTGTCAGCGTCCAGCCCGTTTTGAGGCGGTCGAAGAAGCCGGAACCGCCCGATCGGGTGCGCGTTGCCATGACGGGTGCTCGCCGCGTGGAGGCTTATGCGTGGTGGTGGGTTTTACCAGATCGGGGTCGGAACAAGAACGAGTAAAGTAACTGGGCCCGCTGAAATACCCGTACGGCCGTGTGTCTATCGTTAAGAGCGATCGATCAGTCGTCGGTCGTATTCATATTCAGCTGTTTTCGCATCTGCTCCAGCTTGAGATACGTCGCCATCCCGAGGATCGTCATCGGCCACAGCCCGATGAACTGCCCCCGTTGTTCCTCGTTGCGAACGTAATAGTAGTACAGAGCCAGGGCAACCGACCCGATCGAGGCTAGGGCAGCCGGACCAAGTCCGCTGTCGTCGATCCCTCGGGCGATACTTCCGGACGGCGTTTCGTCGGAATTGCTCACACGCGATAGAGGGAACCAGGGATAATAAACTCTCTGTGCGGTGTTCGCACGAAGTGAACCGGCTGTTTGCGCTGCCGAGAGCCACACCCCGACACGACGCGATGCATCCCGTCGAGGCCGACCACCCGAAGTGGGGTGAGCTGTTCAGTCGTCAGCCGGTGTCGCGACCGTCGAACGGATCATGTCTGCGGCTTTTTCGGCGATGGCGATGCTCGGGGCGTTGGTGTTGCCGCTCGTCAGCGTCGGCATGATCGAGGCGTCGACGACGCGGAGGTTTTCGACGCCGTGGACGCACAGCCGGTCGTCGACGACGGCCATGTCGTCGTCGCCCATCCGACACGTCCCGACGGGGTGATACACCGTGTGCGCGGTCTCACGGACGTGCTCGCGGATCTCTTCGTCCGTAGTCACCTCCTCGCCGGGCCACAGTTCCGGCCCGCGGTACTCGTCCATCACGTCGGCCCCAGCGATCTCCCGGGCGCGCTTGACACCCTCGACCATGATCTCCATGTCCGTCTCCTCCGTGAGGTAGTTGGGGTCGATGACCGGGTCCGCAAACGGGTCGGCCGAACCGAGCCTGATCTCGCCGCGGCTCTCCGGACGGAGTTGTGTCGCGCCGATCGAAAACCCCATGCCTTCGCTGGGGTTGGACAGCCCGTGTTCCATGAAGTACACCGGGGCGAAGTGGTACTGCAGGTCCGGTGAAGGTGCGTCTTCATCGACGTAGGTGAACCCGCCGGCTTCCCCGATATTCGACGACGGCGAGGGGTCCCCGGCGTCGTCCGTTCGCTCGTGGACGACGAACGCGAACAGGTGATCCTGTAAATTCCTTCCGACACCGGGGAGGTCCCGGCGGACGTCGATCCCGTGGCCTTCGAGGTGGTCGGCGGGGCCGATCCCCGAAAGCATGAGCAGCTGTGGGGAGTTCACCGCACCGGCGCTGATTATCACCTCGGCGTCGGCGTCAGCGTGGTGTGTCTCGCCGTCGTGCTCGTACGCGACGCCGACGGCACGGTCGTCCTCGAAACGAATCTCCGTCACCTGTGCACCCGTTTCGGCGGTGAAATTCTCCCGGTCGAGGATCGGCGTAATGAACGCTTTGGCCGCGCTACACCGCTTGCCGTCCTTCTGTGTGAGGTGATAGTGGCCGACGCCCTGTTGCCGTTCACCGTTGAAATCGTCGTTACGGACGTGACCGACTTCCGCGGCCGCCTCGACCAGTCGGCCCGACACGGGGTGGGGTTCGACAGGATCTGCGACGTTTAACGGGCCGTCGGTCCCGTGGTACGTCGGATCGCCATCCTCGGGTTCGAAGTGCTCCGACCGCTTGAAGTACTCGAGCATGTCGTCGTACCCCCAGCCGTCGTTGCCGGCCTCGGCCCACGTGTCGTAGTCGTGCGGGACGCCACGGATATAGATCATCGCGTTGAGCGAACTCGATCCGCCCATCGTCTTTCCGCGGGGCCAGTACAGTTCCCGGTCGTGCAACTCCGGTTGCGGCTCCGTGTAGTACTCCCAGTCGACATCGCTTTTGAACAAGTGGGGAAACAGCGCCGGGATGTGGATCTCCTCTTTCGTATCCGGTTCGCCGGCCTCAACGAGGAGCACTTCCGCGTCGGGGTCCGCGGAGAGTCGGTGTGCCAGCGCACAGCCCGCCGAGCCGGCCCCGACGATCACGTAATCGTATGTCGAATGGGTGGTCACCATGAAACACATATGATCGATGATGATATAAAACCATGGTATCAGTACACATGATACTTGGTGCCGAGGATATTCCTCCGGTGACGTCTATCGCTCCCGTTCGGTCGCTGCGTGAGGGTGGGGGCTTCTTGCCCAATACGCTAAGCGGAGTTTTAACAGGGTTCGGTGCGTGTATAAAGTAAGTCCATGAAAGAACTTGACCGGGTTCTGAAGAAGTACGCGACCAGTCAGGAACTCATGGACCAGATCCGATACGTTGCTGAGTCGTTGAGCTTGGAGTTCGATAAGTGGGACGAACAGTACGTCAGCGGTCCGAGCCTATACTTTGTAATCGTTGCCGAAATAGATTTCGATAAATACACCGATCCGCTCGGGGAGAATATCTGGCCGACTAACCGATGTAAGCTCGTTCTTGAGTCAGCTTCGGAGTTTCGGCGGGTCGCCGAAGACGTCGCATTCAGTCGAGACGGTGCTATCATGGTCACTGGCGATGGATCGGTTCAACGGCAGATGGTTCGCGTTCGGAGCCCCACTCAAGCAGAAGTTCCAGCGGTTGCGGATATTGACTACCCTGACTGGATGGGAACCAAACACATGAGCGCCTTAGAGACATCCCTCCGGGAGAATGTGCTATGGGCGATCACGCTCAGCGAGGAGGATGGACGGGTGACCACGTATCTCAATGGGACGTATCAGGATTATCCCCGAGAGGAAATTGGCGGCCGGTGGCGACCTGGGTGATCCTCAGTTCTCCTCGCGATAATCCGTGGGAGCGTCG
>CAZOFL010000141.1:0-5583 GCA_964579035.1 uncultured Natronomonas sp.
CGAGCAGTCGACGGATCACGACCGGGACGCCGCCGACCTCGTGGAGGTCGTTCATGACCCGCTGGCCGCCGGGCTGGAGGTCCGCGATCTTCGGCGTCCGGCGCGAGATCTCGTCGAACTCCTCGATCGAGAGATCGACGCCCGCCTCCGCGGCGAGCGCGAGCAGGTGTAACACGCCGTTCGTCGAACCGCCGATCGCGGTCTGGAGCGCGATTGCGTTCTCGAAGGACCGCTTGTCGATTATGTCGGAGGGGCGACGGTCGGCCTCGACGACCTCGACGGCGAGTTCGCCGGCCCGGCGGGCGATCGCGTACCGTTCGTGGTCCTCGGCGGGCGCTGAGGCGCTTCCCAGCGGTGCGAGTCCGAGCGCCTCGGATATTGACGCCATCGTATTAGCGGTGAACATCCCGCCACACGAGCCCGCGCCGGGGCAGGCCTGCCGCTCGAGTTCGTCGAGTTCTTCGCCGCTCATCTCGCCTTGAGCGTACGCGCCGACGCCTTCGAACACCTGCACGATCGTCACGTCGCGGCCGTCGTGCTCGCCGGGCATGATCGACCCGCCGTAGAGGAAGACGGAGGGAAGATCGGTCCGGATCGAAGCCATCATCATTCCGGGAAGGTTCTTGTCACAGCCGGCGACGGTCACCAGGGCGTCCATGCGCTCGCCGAACGAAACGAGCTCGACCGAATCGGCGATGAGTTCGCGGGAGATGAGCGACGCTTTCATTCCTTCCGTCCCCATCGAGATGGCGTCGGAGATGGTGACGGTGCCGAACTCGATCGGCATCCCACCCGCTTCGTCGATGCCCTCGATCGCCGACTCGGCCACGTCGTCCAGGTGGACGTTACACGGCGTGATGTCGGCGGCCGGGTTCGGGACGCCCACGATCGGCGAGGCGAGATCCTCATCATCGAACCCCATCGCCCGGAACATCGCCCGATGCGGGGCGCGGTCGGCTCCCTCCGTCACGTCGCGGCTTCGGAGGTTCTCGTCTTTTCCGTAGCTGCCCGGTTGCCGTTCGGGCGGCGTCTGCTGGCTCATACCGATTCGTGGTGTCCGACCGACTTAACCGTCCGCATATTTTTCCAATCGGGCTCTTCCGGTGGAGTTGCTCCCACCATGATCGCGGAGACAACGTCAACCGGGGCAATTTGTGACTGTTTGTCCACATATACCGATTTCACATTTACATACTATTAGGGATATTAGGGTTCGTCATAATACACTACAAGCTTGATACGGGGGCATGCGACCGAAAATCACGCGATCCGGGACCGAACTGTACGAATGTCTCAGTTGCGGTGGACGGGCGAAAGCCCCCGACGTCAGGACGTGTGATGACTGCGGCGGCGAGCTACTGCATCTGGGCCGGTCGAGAGACCTATGAGAGCGGCGTCCAGCCTGCTGGCAACGTTCCGACCGACAGTCTGAGCCGCCGCTGTCGAAACGCACAACAGTCCCGTCGCCGTACTTGGAGGCATGCGCGTCCGGGTCGATGTCGGCGGGCGGCTCCACGTCGGCTTTCAGAACCTCTCTTTGGCACACGAGCGCCTCTACGGCGGCGTCGGCATCGCGCTCGACTCTCCCCGAGTCGTCGTGGAAGCGGAACCGGCGGAGGCGGTCGTCTGCTCGGACGCTCTCGTCGAGCGATACGCCCGGCGAAGCTGTGAAATTCTCGGGGTTGACGGCGCACGACTCGACGTCGTCGAATCGCTGCCGCGACACGTCGGGTTGGGGAGCGGCACACAGACCGCGCTGGCGACGCTCGCAGCCGTCGGGCGGGCACACGGCCGGCCACCTCGAGTGCGGGAGTTGGCCCCGTCGCTCAACCGCGGCGGCCGCAGCGGCGTCGGCGTCGCCACGTTCGAGTCGGGCGGGTTCGTCGTCGATGCGGGCCACCCGACCGAGCGGTTCACGACGGCCCCGCCCGAGGCCGACGAGTGGACCGTTCCGGCGATCACCGCCAGCCACGACCTCCCCGAAGCGTGGCGGTTCGTGGTCGTGTTGCCGAACGCCGAGGCCGGCCGCAGCGGGGAGGGCGAAGACGAGAGTATGCGGTCAGTCGTCGAACACGCCGACCCGTCGGTTTCGAACTCGCTGGCGGCGCTTTTGACCCGACGGCTCCTCCCCGCTGTCGCCGAGGGCAGACTCGAGGCGTTCGGCGACGCGATCGGCGATTTCGGCCGCCTCAACGGCGCGTGGTACGCTGACGAGCAAGGCGGTGTCTACCGCCCGCCGGCCGGCCGGCTCATCGACGAGCTCATGCAGTCCCCCGCCATCCGCGGCATCGGCCAATCGTCGTGGGGACCGGCAGTGTACGGCGTCACGGACGCCACCCGTGCGGAGGACGCCCGCAGCGCGGCCGAGGACGCGCTCTCGGCGGTCGACGCCGGGGGGCAGATCCGGATCGTCGCGCCCCGGAACGAGGGGGCACACACCGCCCGGCTCCGGTAATCGTTTAAGCCCCTCGCGCCCGATATAGGGGTATGGATCGCATCCCCTTCGGGATCCGGCGGCTGGATACGACCATCGGGGGCGGCGCGCCGCCCGGAAGCGTCGTGTTGCTTTCGGGGGAGGCGGGCGCCGGGGCTCGGGAGTTCGTATACACCGCGGCGTTGATGAACGCGCTCGTCCGGGGGAATCGCGAACTCTTCGAGTTATACTACGGCGACCTCCCGGAGGGTGTGAGCGCGCCCTCGGAAGTCCACTACGTCTCCTTTACCGCTCAAAAGCGCCGGTTTCGGTCGGAGATGGCGATGGCGACGGACGACGAAATCGTCGATTCGGCCATCGACGGGATCGAGTTTCACGATCTCTCTTCGGAGTTCTTCCGGCTCAGTCCCGTTCCCCGGGAGTGGTACACGAGCCAGACGAACCGGATCACCGACCTCGGTGACCGCCAGGAACGCAAAAGCGTCCCGGAAGTGCTCGGCGACACGTTGACCGACCACGCCCCGGGAAATCTGGTTATCATCGACTCGATCGCCGACCTCATCGACGCACCAACGGACGATCTCGAGTTCGAGGACATTCCCGTCATCCTGAAAGGGATTTCCCGAGCCGCGTTCGAGTGGGGCGGCATGGTCCTCGCCCGCGTCGACAGGGAGTCGCTGAACGCTCGTCGGCACGGCCAGTTGGTCGACGCGGCGGACGGAACCCTGCTGTTCGAGTGGGAAAGCGGTGGATCGACGCGGGATCGAACGATGGTGGTGAAACAGTTTCGCGGAGTGTTGTCACAGATCGAGGCCGAGGACATCGTCCGCTTCGAGACGGAGATCGGCGACTCCGGGTTCGACATCAGCGACGTCCGAAAGATACGCTGAGGCCGGAATCGATCGCCGAATCGGCCGAACCATTAACATGTAGTCGAGTGCAACAGTTTTCAATGGCAACCGAGTCGAGCACCGATTCGGAGCTGTCGGTGACGCTTCCGCCCTCGCTCTCGGAGTGGCTCGACCAGCGAGCGACAGCGCTCGACATCGAGCGTGAGGCGCTGCTCGTGCAGTTGCTCGAGACACACAGATCGACGGCGGAGATAGACGACGACGGCCTCGCTTCGCTGTTCGAATCCGTCGCTGCGACGGAACCGGCGTCCGGATCGGCGATCGACGACCTCGAGGCACACGTCGCGGAGGTGGACGACCGAACCGACGACGTCGGCGAACGGCTCGACCATGTCGATTCGCGCGTCGACGACCTCGAGGCGAAAGTCACAAACAACGTCGAAGACGTCCGAAAGCGCGTCCTTCAGTTGCGCGACGCCGTCGAGGACCGTACGCCGGCCGACCACTCCCACGAGGAACTCGAATCCCTCGCCGATCGCCTCGAAACCGTTTCGGCGAACGTTGAGGACCTTTCGGGGGAGACCGACGAGCTGGCGGAGGAACTCTGGTGGCTCTCCACGGAGATGGGTTCGACCGACGAGCGGGTCGAAACGCTCGAATCGAAGATCGACCGCCTTGCCCGAGCCGTCCTGAATCAAAAACGACGGCGGACCGCCGGCGAAGCCGCCGCCACCGGGCTCGATGAGATCCGACGGGCCGCAAACCGAAGCCGCACGCCGGAAGCCGACTGTGGCGGCTGTGGAACCCCCGTCCGGATCGGGCTGCTGTCCGAGGCCGTCTGCCCCCACTGCGATCGGCGGCTCTATGGCCTCGAAACCCCGAATTCGGTGTTCCGATGGTTCAACAACCCGACGCTGACCGTCGAGGAAACACCCACATCCGACGAAACGGCAGAGGACGCCAATGGGTGAGACGCCCGACGATCCGTTCGCCGAACTCGACGATGTCGAGGGGTCCCGACCCGACGATCCGTTCGCCGAACTCGACGATCCCGGTGCCGACGACTTCTTCGAGAAGATGGATGCCCCTGCCATCGACGATGAATCGGTCTGGGAGGCCGTCATTGCCGGCGAGGACGACACGGACGAGGGGCCGGAGGGTAACGGGGCTGAGGCCGTCGTTCCGAAGGAACAGTACTGCAAGAAATGTGAGCACTTTTCCGATCCGCCCGACGTCGCCTGCACCAACCCCGGAACGGAGATCGTCGAGTTGGTCGGAATCGACTCGTTTCGGCTCCGGAACTGCCCGGTCGTTGCCGAGCGCGGGCGCGTGGAGACAGTGTTTCCGGAGGAAGAATAACGCGGAGAGTCCGTACGTTTTTCTCCCGGAGGACCCTCCGTCCGCCATGCAGTTCTGTGACGACTGCGGTTCGTTGATGCACGCCGACGGCGACGAGATGGTCTGTGCCGACTGCGGCGCGAGCCAACGGAAGGACGAGACACTCGCCGACTCGTTCGTCAGCACCGAGGCCCAATCCGACGACGACGTGATCGAATCGTCACCCGACGCGGATTTCGAGGGGAAGCCGACCTCAGAGGACGTGATTTGCGACGAGTGTGACCACCGGAAGGCGTGGTACACGATCAAACAGACCGGGGCGGCCGACGAACCGCCGACGCGGTTTTTTAAGTGCCAGGAGTGTGGCCACCGATGGAGAGAATACAGTTGAAACCGACTACAGCTTCGGCCCCGGACCGCTCGGCTCGCTTTGTGTCGACTCGTCGACCGGACTCTTGTCCTCCTCACGACCACCGAGTTCGAGCATGTCAGCGACTTTCCGACGGTTGACTTCGCCGACGCGGTCGGCGATGTTTTCGACAACGCCGACCACGTTCTCCCGGACCGGACTCCCCTCGAGTTTGACCGCCGGGTCGGCGGTGCCGTCTGCCCCGAAGTCCTCGTGGATCGGGATCTGCCCGAGGAGGTCCACGTCGTAGGAGGCGGCAATCTCCTCGGCGCCCCCGCGGCCGAACGGGTCGTGCTCGTCGCCGCAGTTCGAGCATTGATAGAGGCTCATGTTCTCGACGATCCCTAACACCGGGGTGTCGTGTTTCTCGAAGAGGCGCAGCCCCTTGCGGGCGTCGTCGACGGCCATCTGCTGGGGCGTCGTGACGATGACGACCCCCGCGACAGGGAGCGTCTGGACGAGATCGAGGGAGGCGTCGCCGGTCCCCGGCGGCAGATCGACGACGAGATAATCGAGGGCGCCCCACTCGACGTTCTCGAAGAAGTGCGTCA
>CAZOFL010000142.1:0-5560 GCA_964579035.1 uncultured Natronomonas sp.
GTGCGTTCCGCGTTTTCGGACCGACATCGAGATGGGGCCCCGACCGTCCGGCTTAGTCGTCGACCGGGTGCCGATCACGGACCGACCGATGTGACCCCAGACGATTACAATAATGTTTAAAAATAACAATTCTCCGGCGAAGTTTAGCCGATTTCCCACGCGCGAATAACTGAAACGGTCGAGGCCCTGCTTGCGGGCGTGAAGCGCCTTTGGAGACGTTTGAGTGGACACAGCCGATCCGACCGTCCGATCCAAAATAGGAACAAAACGGGTCCCTAGACGGGTTTGAAGGCGAGAAACACAGCGATTGGGCGACCGTATTCCTCATCGAACCCGAACGGAAACCCAGCCGGCGGAAGGGTACCACATCGATCGAATGACCCGACGCTACGACCCAGCTTGTTTTGTATAGAATTGTAATTTTCAAACAAGAATACGTCCCACCGGAGTTGACAGCGAGGTATTTCGATCGTGAATTGCTGCGGGGGCAAGCGCCGGGGGTTCCGCCCTGCCCGCTAATAGATCAGCGAGGATCCAGTCCGCTGAGCCCCGTTGAGACAACTCACCGCCTGTCTCACTCATCGTACCCGAGCTTTTTTAATTGGAGCCGGACATCCTCGGTCACCTCGACGTCCGTGTCACCTGGCTCTGTTTCGCGCACGAACCGGATGTGTCGGTCCAGCGCCGAGTCGAGTTCATCGCGGACTTCGGGATACTCGTCCGCACAGCCGTGGATCTCCGCCGGCTGTTCGTGACGGTCATAAAGCGTCTGTTCGCCGGTCTCGAGGTCTCGGATCAACTTAAATCGGCCATCGGTCACCATCACGCTACCATCGTCCCGGCTGAACGACTCGGTGAAGACGAAACGGTCATCCGGCGGCCGACGGCCGAACTCGGAGATGTCTTCCCCGACGAGCGAAGCCGGTGCATCGACACCGATCCGTGCGAGGATCGTCGCGACGAGGTCGACGTTGGCAACGGGTGTCTCCACCTCCCCCGGCTCGATATTCGGTCCATCGAGGATGATCGGAACGCGGACGTTCTCGTCGTACAGTGCATCTCCCGGATGGAAGACGAGCCCCTTCTCGTTGAACGCTTCACCGTGGTCGGAGCTAAAGACCACTAGCGTCTCCTCGAGGCCGATCGTCCCGTCCAACCGATCCAACAGATCGCCGAGTTGCCGGTCGAAATACTCGATTTCACCCTTGTACAGCGTCTCTAGGGTCTCGATGTCCGCTGCCGGCGCATCCTCGCCGAGGTCGTTGACTTTGTGGTACAGTTTGACCGCCTTCCGGCGACTGATCCCTTCGCTTACCGTCCCCTCGCGGGGATAGTACGGGTTGTGGACGTCCATGTAGTGTGCCCACACGAAAGCCGGCTCGGACGCCGTGCGCGTCCAGTCGACGATCGCATCGTTGAGCTGCTCCGCCGGTTTATACAGGCTGCTTCCCAACTGGATGCCAAAACGCTTCCCTGCGGTTTCGTACACCTGATAGACGACATCCGCGATCCCTTTCGTCGCGACTGCCCGCTCGACGAGCGTGTTGTAGGCGGTTTCCGTGATGCCGTACGTTTCCTCCTCGGTCGATGCATCCCGACCGAGATAGAAATCGAAGCCACGGTCGTAGTTGTACGTCGGGCTGAGATACGTGTTGGTGTGGAATCCACCGGTCGAGTAGCCGGCCTCCGAGAGGATCTCCGCGATATGTGGCCGATCGTGCTCGAAGCCGCCCTGTTGGGCATCGAACATCCAGGGATACGTGCCGGAAAGGATCGAGAGAAACGACTGTTTCGTGTACGGCGCGTCCGAGTAGGCGGTAGTAAAGTTGAGTCCCCGATCCGCCAGTTTCGGCAACGTCTCTAGCGAATCGGGGGCGTTCGGCCCGATCACGTAATCGGCACGCAACGAGTCCACCGTAATATAAACCACATTCCCCATGTTGCACGCTTCGCGGGGGGACTCAGTTGAGTATATCCCGACTAACGCAGGAAGATCGGAACCCTCGCGGAAACGGGATGGCAGTTCCTGTGAGCCAGGGCGCTACGCTCGCTTCTCACGGAGCGGCGACGGTAGGCTCTCCGAAAGGCACTGGCTTCGCGGCTATACTTCGAGTACGCCGTGGGGTTGACGGATTCGGGGTCCATCGGTCCTCATGGCATGAACCCCTGCGGAACTGCCGTTCGCAGTTTCCGACCCCTGACGCTTTAGGCCGCAGATATCGATCCGCCCGATGTCCAACGGTCCCGGACGACGGTGGTGACCTGTGGGTTAATCCGGGTATAAATAAGTCCCGAACGGACGAGGTGACGCGCAGTGAGAGTTCATTTCGGCCGAACGGAGTCCGATCATATGGCGGCGGTGTCGAATCGATGAACGAGACCGAACACGTGGTCTTCGTCTCGCAGATGTATCCTCCGGAAAAAGGCGGGAACGCCTCGCGCATCCGCGACACGGCGACGCGGCTACAGAACGGTGATTGGGAGGTGTCGGTCCTGTGTCCTCACCCCAGCTATCCGCCCGGCGCGTTCGACCGAAACTGGCGGCTGTCGGAGACGGAAACCGTAGACGGCGTCTCGGTCCACCGGCTCTGGACGTGGCAACCGACCGTAGAGGACCCGGGAATGATACGCCGCCTCCCGTACTATCTGTTGTTCGGGATCCACGCGATGGTCTGGCTCCTCCTGAACGTCCGGCGGTACGACGTGGTCGTGACGTCTACGCCCCCGATCTCGACGGGGGCCCCGGGGCTGTTCGCTTCGGCGCTCGGAAAGCCCTGGCTCGTCGACGTCCGGGATCTCTGGATCGACGCGTCGATCTCTCTCGGATATCTCAAAGCGGGCAGCGCAATAGAACGTCTCAGCCGCCGGTTTCAGCGACTCGTGTTGGGAACCGCCGATCGTATCGCCGTCACCACGGAGACCCTGGGGCGGGAACTTCAAACGCAGTACGGCGGTTCGCTCCGGGAGAAACAGCTCGTGGTCCCGAACGGTGTCGACACCGAACGGTTCGAGCCGGATACCGAACTGTCCGGCGACCCCCCGACCGGAGACGTGCCGGCGTCCGGGAACGAACAGCGCCTCAGTACGGACGGAACCGGCCTCGCGTCGCGAACGTCCGTGCCGAACGCCGGTCGGGCGACGATCGTCTACACCGGTAACCTGGGGAGCGCACAGGACCTCGGGGTCTGTATCCGATCCCTGCCCCACCTCGAGGATCAAACCGCCGTCCTGCAACTGGTCGGCGACGGCGATACGGCGTCAAACCTTCGGGAGGTGGCACGGGAGGCCGGCGTCTCGGACCGCGTCGAATTCGTCGGGACCGTTCCCAGAGCGGACGTTCCAATGTATCTCAACGAAGCGACGATCGGGGTCGCACCGTTGAAAACCGGGGAGGCGCTGGCGTACGCGATGCCGACAAAAGTCTACGAATACCTGGCCTGTGGACTTCCGGTCGTCGTCACCGGACAAGGGGAGATCGAGCGGTTCGTCACCGAATCCGGTGGGGGGGTCCACGCGACGAACGACCCCGAAGCCGTCGCCCGGCGGATCGACCGACTGTTGGCCGACGACGGACTCCGTCAGCGAATGGGGCGGCAGGGACGAGAACACGTCGTCGAACGCTACGATCGAACGGCCATCGCGGACCGGTTGAGCGCCGAGTTGCACCGGCTCGTTTGAGCCGACTGAATCCGACCCATCCCCGTTTTATCGGTTGGCGAGACCAAAGATGGAACGGCTCGCACGCGGGAACGCGGCCCTGATAGCAGCACCGGCCCCGAACAGGAAGGCACCGAACGCCCCCGCGACGGCTGCCCCGAAAACCCCGTACAACACGACCAACACACTCAACAGCACAACCGTCAGCGAGACTCCGGCGCCGACGCGACGAGCACGTCTCGGAACGACCTCGAAAAAGATCGCCACGAGTAACCCGAGTCCGTGGGCGACCGGGCTTTGCGTACTCGGCTCGTCGATGTCGTATCTGATCGTCGTTGACACCTCTTCGATCTCGTCGCCTTCCCGAGCAGCGTGAAAGAGGATATCGAGGCTCGCACCCATTCCGGTACCGATCTCGTCGGCCATGACCATGGTCTCTATGGCGCCCCGTCCGTACGCGCGGAACCCGCTTTGTGTGTCCGAAACACCGGACGAGGAGTACCGAAGCCACAGTCCGAGGTTGGTCAGCGTGTTCACCACGGCGAGACCCACCCGTCTATACACCGGAATGTCCGCCCCGACTCCATCGACGAACCGGCTCCCGATGACGATATCCGCTCCGCTCGATCGCTGTGTCCCGATGAGCTTCGAGATATCCTTCGGATCGTGTTGTCCGTCCCCGTCAACCGTGACGAGATGGTCGACGTCGGTCGTGTATGCGTGTCGGAAGATGGTTCCGAGTGCGGCCCCATACCCCATGTTCGTCTCGTGTGTGATGACGGTCGCGCCCGCCTCGCGTGCGCGCTCACTCGTCGCATCGTCGCTCCCGTCGTCGACGACGAGGACTTCATCCGCGTGTGCCATCGCATCCGCCACTACGCCGGCGATGGACTTTGCCTCGTTGTACGCCGGAATCCCTATCAAAACGGTCGACGAGGGCCGTTCGACGCGTATTTCGGAAGCGGACCCTCCACTCGATTGCTCCGCCTCCCCGGTTGCTCCGTTATTGAATCCCGCCCACGAATCGTCACGTGACGGCGCGTAACGGTCCTCGGAAGCGGCTTCGATAGTGTATCTGTTCATTGTGATGGGACTGGCGGTGCCGGGTTCTACCGGAGGAATAGACTCACGGAGACATTGTTACGAACTATATAAGTCCGGAACCGGTGCCGACGGCGTTTCCCGGAGTTTCGTGATATCGGAGTTCGTCGTTACGAGCGGACCTGTCGACGAGTTTGAGGTATATTAACCGAGCGCCCGCCGCTGGAAATGAGGGGCTCCCGCTGAACGCGGCGAAGCGGGCGTCCAGCGACCGTTCTCGGCTTCACGCCAATCCACGTAAGCCAAACATACCGTGACGGGCCGTCGAAAATCCGAACGTGGTCGTTCGTTACCCGGATCACGGCGCTTCTACGAAGGGCCGGAACGCTCCGGAGACGTGCCGGACGGATCCCGCCGACAGACGGCTCGAACGGTATCTCGATCTCGTATCCGGCCTCGGCTGCCGCCTGTTCGATGGCCGCGTACCCGCCAAGCACGATGAGGTCGGCGAGTGAGATACGGACGCCGTCCGATCGGGAGTCGTTGAACGCCGTTTGAATCCCTTCGAGCGTCTCGAGTACGGTCTCCAGTTCTGCCGGCTCGTTTACCTCCCAACTTCGTTGTGGCTCGAGGCGAATCCTGGCTCCGTTCGCACCGCCGTGCTTGTCGCTGTCCCGGTACGTCGACGCCGACGCCCAGGCAGTTTTGACGAGCTGCGTGCGGGAAAGATCGGTGTCGAGAAGGTCCGCTTTGAGCCCGGCTACATCCACTTCGTCGACGAGTTCATAATCGGCGTCGGGGATGGGCCCCTGCCAGAGCATCTCCTGGTCAGGCACCTCCGGGCCGAGGAGCCGTTCCGGTG
>CAZOFL010000143.1:0-5484 GCA_964579035.1 uncultured Natronomonas sp.
GTTCGCGTTCGTCGACCTCGACGAAATGGAGGTCGTCGAGATCGAGGACAACGGGGTTCCCGATCCGGACAACCCGCTCCCGCCCGAGGACGCCGACTACAGGGCCGATCGGGTCGAAACGAGAGACGACTTCAAGCACCTCGATGTGGTCCAGCCGGACGGCCCGAGTTGGGAGGTCAAGGGGAACAAAGTCGAGTGGCTCGATTGGGAGATGCGGGTCGGCTGGAACGCTCGCGAGGGGCTCGTATTCCACGACGTCACATTCGACGACGACGGCGAGTCGCGTCGGATCCTCCACCGCGCATCCGCGTGTGAGATGGCCGTCCCCTACGGTGATCCCGATCCGAACCACTCCTGGAAGAACGCCTTCGACATCGGCGAGTATCACGTCGGCCGGATGGCCAACGAACTCACCGAAGGCTGTGACTGTCTCGGCGTCATGAACTACTTCGACGTCGAGATGAGCACGATGGACGGCGGCTCCAGAACCCTGGAAAGCGCCATCTGTATGCACGAGGAGGACGACGGCGTCCTCTGGAAACATACCGACGAGCGGAAACCACACACCGAGGTCCGCCGCCGCCGCCGCCTCGTCATCTCCTTTATCGCGACGGTGTACAACTACGATTACGGGTTCTACTGGTACTTCTACCCGGACGGAAGCATCGAGGCCGAAGTCCGGTTGACGGGGATCGACTCCAACGGCGTCGTTCCCGTCGACGAGACGGCCGACGACACCTACGGCCAGTACGCGATCGTCGCACCGGGCGTGAAGACCCCGATCCACCAGCACTTCTTCAACTTCCGGCTCGATTTCGACATCGACGGCGGGCCGATGCGCGCAAAGGAGGTCCACAACGAGCCGACGGGCAGCGAGCGAAACCGCAAGAACGGGTTTCGGGCGAAAGAGACCCTACTGGAGCGTGAAAACGAGGCCAGACAGGACATCGATCCGCTTCGGGGACGGTACTGGCGGATCGAAAGCAGCGAGACGGAGAACTCGTACGGTCGCAGTTGCGGGTACAAACTCGATCCACACGACAACGTGTCGGCGCCAATGAAGCCGACCTCGAGCGTTATGGAGCGATCCGGGTTCGTCGGGAACCACTTCTGGGCGACGCCGTACGATGACGACGAGAAGTTCGCCGCCGGCGATTATCCGAACCTGAACGACGACACGACGGGACTCCCCGAGTGGACTGAAAAGGACCGCTCGCTCGTCGACGAGGACCTCGTCGTTTGGTACACCCAAGGGGTAAACCACGTGACCGCGCCGGAAGATTGGCCGGTCCTCTCGGCCGAAATCGCGAGTTTCGGCCTCGAACCCGAAGGATTCTTCGACAACAACAAGTCGGTCACGCTCCCGCCGGAACCGTGTCACACAGAGTACGAGATCACGAGCCCCGGGGACGATTGAGGCTGGAACCGACACAGCCGGCGGCTTTCCGGTAGCTTCGAGCGTCGGGGAACCGGATCGCTCCGGCTCCGTTCACCGCTCCCGACAGCTGCCGGGGAGCACCGAAACCGCGTGTCCGCCGCCCGGGTGTGTATACGTCATGAAACCGCTCCCATCGACAGTCTTTCGGCCCCGAACGGGGGGATCACGGTGATCGACCCCGCTTCGCTGATCCGCGTCGATCTCGCGTTGTTCTTCGGCATCGGCGTTCTCGGCGGGCTCCACTGTATCGGCATGTGCGGCCCGGTCGTGTCGATGTACGACGACGCGAGAACGAAACCCGAACCGACCGGCCGGCTCCCGACTCGACGGCTGTACCATCACGGCCTGTTCAACGTCGGACGGACGGTGAGCTACGCGCTTCTCGGCGGACTGTTCGGTGCCCTCGGGAGCGTTCTGTATCTGACGATGGAGTCGCTGGTGGCGGTCACCAACGTGGTCCGTGGCGTCGTCGGTGTCGCACTCGGTGCGCTCATAATCTATCACGGAATCGGGACACTCGCTGGACGACACGGAAGCGTGCTTCACCGACTCCCGATCCCGGGATCGGCGATCAACGGCCTCCTGACCCGGGCGTCGGGCCGACTCACCGGCGCCGCTGACGGTCGCGGTATCCTCGGGCTGGGGCTGATCCACGGACTCGTCCCGTGTCCGATGCTGTACGCAGCATTTATATACGTCTTCGCGATCGGATCGCCCACGACCGGCGTCGCCGCCCTCGCCGCCCTCGGACTCGGAACCGTCCCGGCCGTCTTTCTCTACGGAACGACGCTCGGGTCGCTCGATCCGGCCCGTCTGCCGGGGCTCAACCGTGTCCTCGGCGGTGCGTTCATCGTGCTCGGATACGTGCTCTTCGCCCACGGCTCGATGGCGCTCGGAATCCACCTTCCACACCCCGAGCTTCCGCATTACCTGCCGACGGAGTTACAGGGAGCCGGCGAGCACTGAGACGGAGCCGTCGGGCCGTGTGCCGGTTTTCTGTGGTTTCCCAACGGCGGATAACGGCCTGTCGACAGCTGACGGATCGATCACCGCCGCCGCCGCGCCACCCGCTCTTCCGCTGTCTCCGTCGTGACGACCTCGTATAAAAGCGCCCGGCCAGCACGGGACCGCGGGGTGGTCTCGCCGGCCTCCGAACCCGCGGGTTCGGAGACGCCGTCTTCGGTCGGCCGTAACACCCGACCGAGCCGCTGGGTGAACTCCCGTTCGCTGCCCGAACCCGAGAGAACGACGGCGACGTTCGCGTCCGGCACGTCGACGCCCTCGTCGAGGACGTTCGCCGCGACGACGCGGGAATACTCCCCTCGGCGGAACTTCCGCAGGATCTCACGGCGCTCCTCGGCTCCCGTCTCGTTGGTGATCGGCGGGATGAGAAACCGCGAAGCGAGTTCGTAGACGAGGTCGGTGTAAGCGGTGAAGACGATGATCCGGTCGTTGCGGTGTCGCTCGAGGATGTCGGCGAGCGCGTCGGTCTTGCGGTCGGCGTTCATCATCACTTCCCTGGCGCGCTGTTTCGCGAGCAGCGCCTCGCGGGCTTTCGGGTCCGATCCGGAGCGCTTGACGAGTTCCTGGTAATCGCTCCCGGATCTGAGTTGAATCCCCGACTCCGCGAGGTAGTCGGTGAACGTCTTCTGGTGGGCCTCGTAGGTGTCGCGCTCATCGGGCGTCAACTCGACCTCGATCCGCTTGATGTCGTAGTCGGCCAGATGCTCGCCCGCAAGGTCGTCGGCCGACAGCCGGAAGACGACCGGGCCGACGAGTTCCTCGGTGGCCTCGTGTGCGCCGTCGGGCCGTTCGAAGGTCGCGGTCACCCCGAGTCGGGCGGGGGCGGCCGAGAGGCGGGCGACGTCGCGGTACCCCTCGCCGCCGAGGTGGTGGACTTCGTCGAAGACGAGCAGCCCGAAGCGGTTTCCGAGCTCCTCGGCCCGGAGATACGCTGAGTCGTACGTCGAGACCGTGATCGCCTCGAGCCGCTGTTCGCCGCCGCCGAGTCGGCCGATCGCCGTCGTGTCCCCGAACTCCGCCCGGAGTTCGCGCTCCCACTGTTCGAGGAGGTCGATCGTCGGGACGACGACGAGCGTCGGCGCCCCGAGCGCAGCCATCGCGCCGATCGCGACGACGGTCTTGCCGCTGCCGGTCGGCAACTCGATCACGCCGCGGTCGCTTCTGTCCCGCCAAGCGTCGAGCGCTTCGGTCTGGTAGCCCCGCAGTTCGTAGTCGGTCTCGAGCTCCCCGAGGTCGGGGAGCTCGAGGACGCGATCCTCGAGTGGCGTTCCGCGATCGAGACACGTCCGCCGCAAAACCGGGTATCGGTGGGCCGGCGCGCGGTGTGTCTTCGAACGGGGATCGCTCTCGACGAACGACAGCCGAGCAAGTTCGTCGGGGGCGTCCTCGATCCGGATCGTCCCCTCGTCGTACCGGAGTGTGACCACACCGGCGTTCGGCGGGGAGGCGGCTTAGTTCCACGGGGCCCCGAACTAATTCCCTCGGACTCGGGGTGGGGATTTATTCGACCGGGGCACACGGATTTACACTGGGTATTCACCCCCGGAACGTTTATGAGCACGAACTTCAGCGGATTCGTCGGCGAGGTCCAGCACCGAATAGATGCCGCGGATCAGGCGGACGCCGTACGGACGACGCGAGCTGTCCTCACGACTCTCGGAGAGCGGGTCGTGGAGGGCGGCGCGACCGATATCGCGGGACCGTTACCGATGGAGATCGATCGGTACCTGTTGGCCGCCGAGCACGGCCACACGTACGACTACGACGCGTTCATACAGCGCGTCACCGATCGCCTGAACTACGCCGACCTGGATCTGGAGACCGGATACGGTCGCCCATCCCGGATCGAGCCGGGGGAGGCGGTCTACCGCACGAAGGCCGTCGTTGCACTCCTCACGGAGACGGTGCCGGGCGGGAAGATGGCCCACGTCGAAAACCAACTGCCCGAGGCGTTCGACGAACTCTTCGAGTTCGCCGACGCCGAGACGAAGCCGTGGGAAGCGGACCCGAATCAGTAGCGTCCCCGTCGCGGCGTTTCTGAACCCTTATTGTCGCTGACGGGTACGTTCGAATATGACAGACGAGCAGGCGAACGCCGTCGAGACGCCCGACGACGGCCGGGAGCCGTCGTCAGGGTCGGAGCGTCCCACGGAGGAACCGGCCGACGGGGAATCCCCCGCCGGCGCGCCGATCGAGGAGATCACCGCCCGGGTCGCCGACGAGGACCCGGCCGCCGTCGCCGAGGAGATCGCGACGCTCAGGGAGGAACTCGCCGGCCTTCGGATCGAACGCGACGAGTTCGAGTCGAAGCTCAAACGCAAGCAAGCGGAGTTCAAAAACTACAAGAAGCGGCAACAAAAGCGCCGCGAGCAGGAGCGCGAACGCGCGACCGAGGAGCTGGTCGGGGAGCTGCTCGAGGTGCGCGATAACCTGCTGCGGGCGCTCGAACAGGACGAGAACGCGGACATCCGAGACGGCGTCGAGGCGACGTTCCGGAGCCTGGACGACGTGCTCGACTCCGAGGGCGTCGCGGCGATCGAACCGGAACCGGGCACCCAAACTGACCCGACCCGACACGAGGTCCTCCTCCGCGTCGAGAGCGACGAGCCGGAGGGGACTGTCGCCGAACTCCACCGCCCCGGCTACGAGATGGCCGGCAAGGTGCTCCGTGCGGCACAGGTGACCGTCTCGGAGGGGCCGGGAGACGGCGGGGAGGACGCCGGCGGCGCAGAGGGCGGGAGTGACGACCCCAACGCCGACGGGAACGGCGACGCGACGGGCGGAAACACTGACGCTGACGCGGACGGCGAGGCCCGGTCGGGCGAATAGCGGTTCTGTTTATATCTCCCGATCCGAGAAACGCCGGGTTCCGAAAACCGCAAGAGGGGACGACTCTCGGACGGGACGGCGTTCGCGCCGTCTAGCAACTTTTAACCGATTCAGACTGATAGTTACGAGCAACATGGCAAGCAACAAGATCCTCGGTATCGACCTCGGTACCACCAACTCCGCGTTCGCGGTGA
>CAZOFL010000144.1:0-5367 GCA_964579035.1 uncultured Natronomonas sp.
CCACACGCGGTACACACGCCGTCATCGACTTTGCAGACGTTTATACAGGGACTCGACGGCACGTTCTCACTCACGAGACTGCCCGCCTCCAGTTTGCGGCTGGTTTCTGGCTTCGGCATCAACGCCACCGTTCATACCATTGGGAATGTGCCCCATCGGCTTAACATCTGATGTGGTCCCGTGGTACGCATCCGATACGCAATTTCACAAATCACTGCGTGTTTTTATTACCCTGCGCTCGGAATGTCAACTGTGCCCAAGGACGATCCGCTCGAGGACTTGCTTGAGGAACTCGAAAGCCACGGTGATCTGGACAGAGTGGAACAGGAGCTTTCGGTCACCGTTGAGGAGCGACGCTACGGAAAGGCGATGACGATAATCGAGGGCTTCTCTAGTTCACACTCCGAAATAGAGGATATCGCGTCCGACCTGAAATCCTCGCTTGCGACCGGCGGGACGACGACCGATGGGACCATCGAACTGCAGGGCGACCACCGCGACCGCGTCCCCGATCTCCTCCGGGACATGGGGTTTTCCGTTCGCTGATTCGACGGCTCCGTGCCTGCGAACGCTGCTCCCGTCGCGATCCGGGAGCCCGGTCCGACAGAATCGCCTCACAAAAGGTCCGATCAGTACTCCGCCGGCAGCCGGAGCGTCGCCCCCCTCCCGCTTCGGGAACGGGTTCTCGGCCGATACGTCGAGTACAAAGCGCCCGAACAGGGCATCTCCGTAAAGCAAGTCGAGCAGAACCACACGTCCCAGCGGTGTTCCCGTACGGACTGTGGATTCACCCACGAGGACAACCGCCACGGAGAACACTTCTGTTGTCAGAAGTGTGGCTACGAGGTGAACGCGGATTACGACGGTGCGAAGAACATCGGGCTACGGTACGCCCGAAAGCGGACACACAGACTCCGTTCCTCGCCCAAGTCGGGGAGCGGAGACGCAGAAGTAGACCTGCGTGTGAATGGTGGGACGTTGAACGGCGAGAGTCACCGGCCTATTGCTGGTGACTGATTGCTGGGAGTCCACATCAAAGCCACCGAAAGGCGAAGCCTTTCGAGGCCTCGGCGGAACGAAGTTCCGCCGGTGGCCCTACCCTCAAGAACCGAGGCGCGTATGCGCTGGGGGAGTAGGGCGGGGAGGATGTCAATGCCGACAGAACACTGCTGTGTGGACAGCGGGTGAGAACTCACGGCCTGAGTGGGTCGAGTTCGCTGGCGGCGTAATAAAATGAATGACCGGCCGGACACCGCGTTTCGTGAACTTCGTATTCCTCGTTGGGCTCGATCTCGGTCTCTTTAACGAATTTGACTTCCGTGTCGACCGTCAACTCAACGACCGAGAAATTGATATGCTTGTTGCAGGTTGGACACGCAATGATCTGATCTCCCATCTCATCACCTCTTTTTATGCTCATATGCCAACTATGAGTCGGGATTGGTATATTATTTTCTATTAATATCGGGAACTAGAACGCGAATAATAGTTTTGGCCGGATATTCTGCTACAAATGAGTATTACCCGAGTGCCCGCTCAGCTTTTTAACAGGCCAAGGCCTTCTAGTTCGGTGGCGGTTTTTTCGAGGGCATTGGCCGCATCGTCGGGTGTTTTAGCGCCGGTGACGACGGCTTTTCCGGAGCCAAACAGCAGTATTACGACCTTGGGATCGTCGAGTCGGTACACAAGCCCAGGGAACTGTTCGGGTTCGTATTCGACGTTTTCGAGGCCGAATCCAATAGCGATGGCGTTGAGATTGAGTCGGGCCCCGAAGTCGGCACCGGAGACGATATTCTGGACGGTGACTGGCGGGTCGTCGGTGATATCGATCCCGAGGGCACGGAGTTTTTGATAGACGATGTCGAGGGCAGTATGGACATGAGTAACAGAATCGGCTCCAGTACAGACGATTTTTCCGGAACGGAAAATGAGTATGGCGGCTTTGGGGTCCTGTATGCGATAGACGAGGCCGGGGAAGTTCTCCGGATCGTAGTCGCTGCCCGTGAGATCCATCGCGAGATTCTCAAGTGCGAGTTCGTGTTTGATATCAGTACTGGCGACGACGTTTTCGATTGTAATCGTCTCAGTCAGAGCAGACATAGGGGTATCGAATCAATCGACGGGAGATGGTATAAACCCAAATCACTGTCGTGAATCGCCTCGGGGTAAAGTGGTTCGAGGATCGAAGACTCCCGTTATCACGGAAGGGCTCCGCTCTCTCGATCGACCCCGATGCTTCCCGTTTTTACCACATACAAATGCTTGAATCGTTCCCCCACCCTCGTGTCCGCTGTCATCGCGACGCCAAGCGGGTGCATCCCCGGTCGGGCCCCCCGGACCCGAACACTTGTAATCAGGGCTGCTGATTACTCGGGTAGCAATGCCTGAGCATTGCAGGCTACTCTGGGAGCGCAGGGATGATGAATAGATGAGATGTTTAGCGTTTGGAACGGGTTCGATACGTTCGGAATCCGGTTTCAATTGTTTCAAAAACCGTCACGTCGGGTGATTTTATAATGCGACATGTCGAGGACGTCATCAGCCGGTTCGATATAACAACCCAAACAGGTCGAAAGAAAGCACGACTCGTCGAGTGGTTCCAAGCACGTCCGGGGTCTCGGTTCGATGTCGCGGAGGTATACGCCGCCCTCGGCGAGGAGTTGGATGTCGGCGAAGGACAGATCCGGAACTACTTGAACAACTTGGCTGATGACGGTGTCCTCCGGCGGCATGGCGAAAAGCGGATCGCCTACGAGTTAGCGGACGACATCGTCGTTCCGATGCGGTACCAGGCCATGGCCGTCTTGAGCCATCTCGGGGCGATTTTCGATATCGAGCGCTGGGGACTCGCCGGCTTTCTGACAATTATGACAGTTATTTGGGCGGCACTGACGCTGCCGTTTTGGTTTATGTGGGGGACGCTGGTTGTCTACCCGATGAACAGCTACGCGTCGATCTCCCGTGGTGCGTTTCTGCAGATGGCGATCTCGATGACGGTCTGGCTGGTCGTGTTCAGTATCGGTAGCACCGCTCTGTACCGGATCCATCGATGGTATCGGGCGAGACAGTCGGCAGCGATGCGATCCCACAGCAGGGAGCGTTGACATCCTCGGGGGCGAGTGCTTCGAGACGCGAAGCGTCTCGTCACTGAGCGGAGCGAAGCTCCGCGATGTTCAAAAGGGCGACACGCTCTTTTGAAGATCACGGAAGGCTCCGTCCTCCGTACGACCCCGGGGGTTCCTGCTTCGACGACGCGCTTTGCAGGAACCGAGAGGGTTCCCGTAGGGAGCACAGTCCGTACGGATGTCCATTCGGAGCGTCCCGCCCCTATCTGTGAGCGACCGCGAGAAAGGATGTTCTTCGCCGCGTTCAGATCCCTGTCCTCGGTGTGGCCGCACGCCGGAGAAGAGTGTTCCCGAATCCGGAGTGGTTTCGACGTTTCCACACCGCACTCCGAACACTCTTTGATCGTTCCCGCTGGTTCGACTCGAACGGCGTGAGTACCATGCAGGTCGGTTTTGTACTCCAAGAGGTCGAAAAAACCGTGACCATGCGGCGTCCTGCTTGTTGTTGGCGTTCCGGCTGGTCTCCAGCATCGGCTTTAGGCCCAAACCCTCGACGGCCACCAAATCGTGCTCATGGACCTGCCACGTCGTCAGTTCGTGCCGGTAGTCCAGCGCTTTGCGTTTGGTTTGCCGCTTCGCCGTGGCGACCGTCCGTCGTTGTTTCCCCCAGTCGTTCGACCCGTGTTCTTTCCGGGCGAGTTTCCGCTGTTTGCGCCCGTAGCGGTCGTACTCGTCGGAGAGGTCGAGCATATCCACCGCTGTATCGTCGCCGGTGTGGATTCACTGACCTACGAACTCCGCATATGGCCCATTATGCCTGCTATTTGAGAGGGTGAACAATCGAATTCATCGGCGAGGATCTGGGCCACCGACTGTTCCATCTCTTCGCGTTCTAATTTGAGGATGCGCTTTCTGATACGCTCCTTTTCGCCATCTGTGAGCTTGCGATATAATTTCTCAGGCCGACCAGAGTCATCTTCCATACCTGTATCGAAGATTCTCAAAAGTAATATACTTGCGTACCTGCCGAGAGGCCAGTCCGAACCCGCCGGCATCAATTGACCTCTTCGCGCGTCCGGAGGCGCGGGAATCTCACCCGGAATTTCAGGTTGAGGGCGGCCCGACGGTTTCGACGTATTCGCCATCGCTGTGGAGAGCAACAATGAAACGAGCCGTATACCATGACACCGTATGAAGACTCTTCTCACCGGCGCAGCTGGCGGCATCGGTGGACGCCTCGCCGGACAACTCGATGGGGCCCACGAAGTGGTTGCCATCGACCGTAATGCTGAAGCGCTCGCTCGGCTCCCCGACGGTGTCGAGACCCATACACTGGATCTCACCGACGAACAAGCGGTACGAGAGGCGCTGTCGGATACGCGGATCGAGACGTTCGTCTCTGCGGTCGGAGGGTACGAACTCGCGGCCATCGAGGACTGTCCGCCGACATCGTTTGATGAGCATCTCACGACGAATCTCACCGCAGTCCATACACCCATTCACGCAGCGGTGCCGACGATCAGGAAGAACTCGGGCAGAATCGTCGTGATCGGCTCCGTCGTCGGCAGCGTCTCACTCCCGTACCACGGCGCATACAGCGCGTCGAAAGCGGGACTTGCCGGGTACGTCGACTGCCTTCGCAGGGAGCTTGCTCCGCGAGGCGTCGACGTCTCACTAGTTGAGCCGGGCCCGGTTCGGACGGGATTTAACGAACGTGCTGTCGACTCACTCAAAGAGCTCCCGGACAGTGCCTACTCCGAGCAGTATAGCCACTTCGATTCGTACAGTCCGGCATCCACCGACATCGACACCGTCGTCGAGAGTGTCATGACGGCAATCGAGAGCGACCGCCCCCGAGCCCGGTACCGCGTTGGCCGTCGCGCTCGTTGGCTCCCCCGGCTTCAGTCGCTGTTACCGACCCGGCTTTTCGACCGACTCGTCCGCTCGGGACTCCCCGGTGGCCTGCTGTATGAACTAATTGATCGCTGATAACTACGGGTTCCGGTGACATCCTCCTCGCCGTAAACGGAGGGCGAGCAACCTCCTCGAGCAGTCCGGCGGAAACGAGGCTTCCCGTACCGCAGGTAGGATAGTCGTCGATTCGGCGGTGTATCAGTCCGATAACATCTGTTCGAGTTCATCCTTTTCGCGGCCTGTGTCCCAGGTGAAAAGCCATTGCTTGAGGCCGAGTCGTCGGCTCGGATCCTCCTGAATGTATGTCGGCGTCTGGAAGTAGTTCACAATAGTGACGAGCAAGACACCGCCGAAGGTGTTACCGAGCAGGACAGGCAGAGCAAAATTA
>CAZOFL010000145.1:0-5356 GCA_964579035.1 uncultured Natronomonas sp.
GGGCGAACGCGCGCGTCTGCTCGCCCTCCGGGTTCTTGCGCCACGCGCCCGGCGGTTCGCCCTCCATCGGCGCCCATCCGTTCGTCGTCGCCTCTTGTTCCGTCTCCGCGATGAGCATGTCGGCGACGTCGTACTCCTCGAAGAAGGCGTCGAGGAACTCCCTGAGGGTCGATCCCTCGAAGCTGTACTCGAAGCTGTGTTTGCCGATCTCGGTTCTGACGTGGCCGGTACAGCGGACGTCGACGGTCGTCACGGTCGTCCGTTCGGAGCGCTCCTCGAGGGTCTCGTTGGTGGTCATGTGCGGCCGTACGTCGTGTGGCGAAAAATAGGGGGCCACGAACATGTTCGGCGGACTGGCGGGCGGTCAGTCGGCGTTCGCCGCCGGTTTCGGTCCTCGTCGCTCGGATTCGGAGAGATAACACTGTGGGTCCGGGCCGAACAGTCCGTTGTCGGCCGCGAGCGCCCGAAGCCGTGACCCCCCGCGACAGATCTCCCTGTATCGGCAGTCGGAACACTTCCCGGTCAGGTTCCCCGGCCGGTTTCTGACTGCCCGGAGGACGGGGTTCGAGTCGTCCTCCCAGATATCGCCGAACGGGCGGTCGCGGACGTTGCCGAGGCTGTACGTGCGCCAAAACTGCGTCGGATGGACGTTGCCGAGACAGTCGACCGCGGCGACGCGCTCGCCCGTCGGGTCGCCACCGTTGCGCTCGAGGCGTTCGTACACCCGCCTGGCGGCGTCCTGGCCGAACTCCCGTCGAGCGTACTCGACGATATAGGCCGCGTCGGCGTAGTTGCCGACGAGAAGCGTCTCGATTTCCTCGCCCCGTCTGTGGGACCGAAGCGTCCGATCACAGATCCGGGTGACGACGTCGCGTCGTTTCGCGGCGTCGAGGTCGACGTCGGCGATCCCCTCCCCGCGGCCGCTGTAGGAGAGGTGATAAAAACAGAACCGATCGAGCCCCACGTCGGTCAACAGATCGACGACGCCGTCGAGGTCGTCGACGTTCCGGCCGGTGACCGTGTAACGGAGCCCGGTTTTCAACCCGGCGTCGAGACAGCTCTCGATCCCCTCGACGGCCGCCTTGAACGCCCCGTCGACGCCCCGGAACTCGTCGTTTCGATCCGCGAGTCCGTCGACGGAGACGCCGGCGTACGCCAGTCCGGCCTCTTTCAACTCGCGGGCGCGTTCGGTCGTCAGGAGCGTCCCGTTCGTCGAGAGCACCGGGCGGACCCCGGCGTCGGCGGCGTAGGCGACGAGTTCCGTGAGGTCCGCTCTGACCATCGGCTCGCCGCCGGAGAAAAGCACCACGGGCGCGCCGTAGTCGGCCAGATCATCGAGCAACTGCTTGCCCTCTGTCGTCGTTAACTCGCCGGCTTTCGGTTCGGACTCCGCACCGGCATAACAGTGGACACAGTTCAGGTTACACCGGTTCGTCGTGTTCCAGACCACGACCGGGCGCCGCTGTGGGCGATCCGAAACCGGGTTTTTCGTTCCGGTGTCGACATCGTACCGGAGTCGGTTACCGTCCGCAGCGTGGTCACAGAGAAGCGTGCTGACCGAGATCACGTCATGACCACTCCCGGTTTCGGGGTTCCTCGGGGTCGGTCGTCCCCTCGACAGTCGCCGCGTTCGCCGCCAGATCGTGGGTCGTATACCGCGTCATCTCGGCGCTCGGGCAGATCCAGACGTCGTCGGCGTGCCACGCGAACAACCGGCTCGCGAGTTCGTAGGCGCCGTCCACGTCGGCGGCTCGGACGCTGCCGGCGTGTCGCATCGGATCCGTGCCGTCGCTCCGGACGAACACCTCGAACTCCCGGCCGCTCGGTGCTCGGTCGTCGTCGTCGATCCGTCGTCGGGTCGGGCCAGCCATACGCGCGGTTGGGAAGTCAGATACAAAGAGGCTGTCCCGAATCCTATCCTATGGGAGCGCGCCGTCGTACCTCTCCGGCACGTGCGAACAGAGGGGGTCACTTTCGAGGGGATCGCCCGTCACAGCGAAGGCCCGAGAACGGCTGCCGCCACAGACGTCGCGGAACTCGCAGGCTCCGCATTTGCCTTTCAACCGATCGCGGTCCCTGAGGGACTCGAACAGTTCCGAATCCCGATACAGCGAGACGAGGTCGGCCTCGCGGACGTTGCCGGCCGACTTCGGGAGAAACCCCGACGGATACAGTTCCCCCGTATGCGAGACGAACGCGAAGCCGTCGCCCGCGATGATCCCGCCACGGCGACCGATGGCGTCGTCGTCCGGGGCGTCGGTCGCCGACCCGTTCCGCTGAAGAGCGACCCGGCGGTAGCTGGGCGCTTCGGTCGTTTTGATTCCGAAGGGAACCTCCTCCGACGTTTCCTGGAGCCACTCCAGGACGGCCTCGGCGCGGTCGGGATCGAGTCCTTCGAGCAACTGTCCCCGCCCGATCGGGACGAGAAAGAACACCGACCAAAGCACCGCGCCCAACTCGGCAACGAGATCACGGACCTCCGGGAGCGTCCCGACGGTCGACTCACAGACCGTCGTGTTGATCTGGATCGGGACCCCCGCCTTTCGCGCCGCTTCGACAGCCTCGATCGTACGATCGAAACTGCCGGCTTCCCCCCGAAACCGGTCGTGGGCCTCCCCTGGCGCGTCGATGCTCAGCGCGATTCGTTCGAGCCCCGCGTCGGCCAGTTCGGCGACCGAATCGGGCGTCAACGCCTCGGTCCCGCTCGGGGTTAGCGTCATTCGAAGCCCCCGTTCGGTCCCGTAGCGGACCATCTCGACCAGGTCGGGGCGCTTCATCGGGTCACCGCCCGAGAGGACGACCAACTGCCCGTCGCCGAACCCCGCGGCCGAGTCGAGCAGGCGTTTGCCCTCCACGGTCGTCAGTTCCTCCGGATGGCGGCCCGGACGCGCGTTCGCACGGCAGTGATCGCAGGCAAGCTCACACGCCTGTGTCACTTCCCAGATGAGCACGAACGGTCGCTCCGAGGTGTCGATCGCACGCGGGCTGGGCGGTGCCGCTCGGGATGGCATTGTCGATAGTTGACCCTCGGTGCATGAAAAACCCCATCCGAACTGGTTTGGAAACGCGTCACCGACTCCTTGGGTCATGGTGTCGGCCACGGTGGGGGGCCCCGGAACTCGCCGATGCTCCGTCAGCCGACCGGTCGGAAACGGCGGTTCGAGCGCCGACGCATACGGATGTGTCCGTGACGCCGACGTCCCGTGACGAACAGACTCTGTTCCCCTCCTGTGCCGTACGTAGACGTGTTCCTCCCGACCGCTTATAAACGCCCGAACGGCTCATTACCGTTCGGAACGTACGTTGAGGCGATATGACGCACCCGGAACACACACCCGCGTCATCGGACCGACCGACACGCCGCCCGCTGGCACCCGACACGCGCCGACTCGGCGGTCGGGCCGCCCGTGCTTGGACCGAACCGATGGCCGTCCGGCCGCTCGGCCGGGGACGTTACGCCGTCGAGAGCGGATCCGGCACGACGTACCTCGTCGACATCCCTGCCGGCGAGTGCAGTTGCCCGGATCACGAGATTCGCGGCGAGCGCTGCAAACACCTCCGCAGAGTCGCGATCGAGATCACGGAACGGCGGGTCGCGCCCCCGGGGCGGCGACGCGCCGACTGCACCGTCTGCCGGCGGCCGTCGTTCGTCCCCGAATCCGGGGACTCGATCTGCTCGGACTGTCGGCTCGAACGCGGCGATGTCGCCGTCGATCGCGAAACCGGGGACAGGGTCGTCGTCTACCGGACGACCGACGACCTCGCCGCCGATCGCTACGTCGAGGCCGCCGGCTGTACGGTCGCCGACTACCCGAAGAACGACGGCTACCCGGCCGACGATCCGGTCGTCGAGGTCGTCTACCCCTTCGGCGGGGACACGGACGATGGACTCGACGAGCGGCCGCGTTACGCGTTCCCCCGATCGCGGCTCGAACGGCGCGACGAGATGCTCGTCGAATAGGGCGGCTCGAATCCGATTCATGGATCGCTTTTGCCGTTCGCTCGTCGCAGAGAGATGGGATCGCCCGGATTCGAACCGGAGCCGCTTCGCTCCCGGCGGTCGCTCGTGGCAGGGTTCGAATCCAACGGACTAATCGCTCCCCGCGTTCGCTCGTCGCAGAGAGATGGGATCGCCCGGATTCGAACCGGGGTCCACAGCACCCAAGGCTGCGAGTATAGCCAAGCTAACCCACGATCCCGTACCTTATGATAGCCATCGCCGTCGTGAAAGCGTTTCGTTTTGGCCCCAAGGGATTTAGCACCCCTTGACGAACGTCCCGTCATGGTCACGACGCTCGAAATCGCACTCCTCGCCGGAGTATTGGCCCTCCTGTTCGGCGCGTACACGATAATCAAGACGGTCAAACCGTTCATCGTCAACGCCGTCGTCGGGGTGATCGTGCTGGTGATCGCGAGCTTCCTCGGAATCGGGGTCGAAATCACGCCGATCGCGGTGATAATCTGTGCCGTCGGCGGAGTCCCGGGCGCGTTGCTCGTCGTCCTGCTGGCGTATCTCGGTATCGCCTTCGCCGGGATGGCCGTCCCGGTCGGCGTGCTGGCACTGGTATAACCAGCCGTCGTCGGGAATCTGTCTACGTCGGGACTGGTGGTCCCCCTAGATTCACTGCTCGGCAGCGATCGTTTCGACCGCCAGGACGAACCGGTGACATCCTCCTCGCCGTGAACGGCGAGGCTTCCCGACCGCAGTTGGGATATTTATGGTTTGCAGCTGCTCGCCTGTTGAGCGAACGTCCCCTGTCCACAGCTGGGGTCGTGTTCTCCACGACGGAACAGGTTGACTACTGGACGTGCCACACGCCCGCTACTCCTATCCTCGGATGACCGAGGACTCAGAGTTACCTTTTCTGCTTGGTCTAACCGACGCCGAATGTTCTCCGCACCATTCGAGTCGGCATTCATCACGGTTCCACACCCACGACAGACGTACAATCCGCGTTCTACACGGTTGGCGTCACGTTTCTGTTCACAACACGAACACGTCTTCGAGGTATCTCGCTCGCTCACTACAATTACGGTGATACCTTTGGCTTTCGCCTTGTACGTGAGCAAATTCGTAAAGCGGTCGAACGCCCATCGGTGCAAGCCTTCGTTGCCACGGTCGCCCCAGTTGCGAGGCTCACCAGTCTCGTCGTCTTCACGGACGCCTTCGAGGTTGCCGACAGCAATTGTTCCGATACCTCGTTCAACACATTCTGCAACGATGTGTTTCGTGACGGCATGCAAGTAGTGTGACCGACGTTCAGATCGTTTCTTGCGGAGTTTCAAGGCTTTGTTCGACCGAGACGAATTGCACTTCGCTATCTCCTTGGCGAAATACCGTTCGTCGGTCTTGAGG
>CAZOFL010000146.1:0-5349 GCA_964579035.1 uncultured Natronomonas sp.
GAGCCCCGGTCCGATCTCGTAGGCCACGTCCTCGACCGTCGACCCCGACTCGACCGTGAGTTCGGAGCCGTCGGGCAGCGTGACGACGATGTCGCTCATGGGTACGATAACTTCGGGAGCCCGGATAAGTCCAACCTTTCGTCGCGGGGGCGAAGGCCCCCGATTGCGGCCGGTTTATCCGTCCGTCGGCGCTAGGTATCGCCATGACGACGGAAGATTCGAAGGCGAACGACGAGACGGGTGGCGACGCACGATCGAGGAACAGGGAAGCTGGAACGGACGATGCCACGGACGCGCCCGGGGTCGACAGCGAGTCGGCTCCCGAGGAAACCGGCGATCCCACGTCGATCTCGAACATCGAGCGCATCGTCCTCGATCCCGAGGAGTTGCTGAGCGCGATCGCGTACAACGGCCAAGAGGACATCGGGCTGAAGGAGAAGGCGGTGTTCAGCCTGCGTCCGCCGTTCGGCGAGACAGTCAGACCGACGCTCCGACACATCGAGGAGGATTCGAGGGAGAGCACGGGCGAGGACGAGATTCACATGCGTCCCTTCCGGTTCGTCGCCGAGGGGCGACGGATCATCGACCAGCGCCCGACCCGCCCGCTCGCGATCGAGGAGCTCGACGCCGAGGAACCCTCCGAGGCGGCCATCGAGGCGTGGATCGACGAGGCGATGGACACTTGGAAGGCCCACATCCGCGGGAACCTCGCCGAGTCTGTCGACATCTTCTCCTCACACGGGATGGCGATCGTCGACGTCGAGTTCGAACAACCCGAGGAGTAATCCTACACCGACAACGTCGCGAATCGTTCGGGAAGCCGGACCGCGCCGTCGAACTCGGCTTCGGCCTCCCGGCGGAGTCGGTCGGCGCGTTCATACCGGTCGGCGACGTGGACCAACCACAGTTCCGAGGCGTCGGTCGCAGCGGCGAAGGCACCGGCTTCGCGCGCGGTCGCATGCCCCAGTTCGGCGGCGAGTTCCGCCTCGCTTTCGGCGTACATCGCCTCGTGGATGACGACGTCACACGCCCCGACGCTGGGAGCGTGTTCGGTCGAGGCCGTCGTGTCGGCGGTGTAAACGACGCGTCGATCTCCCTCGAAGACGAGCCCCTGGGTCGGGACGGCGTGGGTCGCCGCCAACACCTCGACGGTGAGTTCGCCGACGGAGAACCGATCCCCGACGCTCGTCGCTTCGAGTTCGTCCCCCTCCTCGAGTAGTTCCCCGATCCCGGGCGTCACGATCGCGGTCAGGGCCCGTAGATCCCCAAGAGTCGTTTCGTTGGCTCTGATCGTGAGCGAGGCCGACGGCGGCGTCGTTTCGAGTTCACCGATTCGGGCGAGAAACCGCCCGAGAAGGACGTTCGGGACGCCGAGTAGGTGATCCGCGTGAGAGTGTGTACAGAACAGATCGGTGATCTCGCCCGGCGATCGACCGAGTTCCTCGAGCGTCGCGGGGGTCGCGGTTCCGGCGTCGACGAGCAGCCGGTCGTCGCCGGACTCGACGAGGAGATGAACCGTCTCGCCGACGCGGGGGTACGCGGCGGTTCCGAGCAGTCGAAGCGTCGCCATGAACGGATTTCTACGTCGACGCGCTTGTGTGTGTGGGGATTCTGCCCGCCGGCCGGTCAGCCCGTGCCTGAGGGATCGAAAAGGCCCGGATCCTCGTGCTCAAACGTCGCCACCGGCGTGCCGTCGAGGCGCTGTGCGTGGGTGTAGACGGCGCCGGCCGATCGCGCGGCGGCGAAGCAATCCGATGCAACCCCGTACTCGAACGCGCCGGCGAAAAGCACCGCGACCCGCCCCCCGGTGTCCCGACAGACGGTCACCACGTACTCCGTCCCCCCCGAGACGGCGACGTACGCCTCCGAGGCGTCGAACGTCCCCTCGGCGACGAGCGCTCGGAGTCGGTCCGCGTCGTCGCCCTCGATGACGTGGACGATCCCGAAGCGCTCGTCGCCGCCGTCTTCCGGGGCGACGGCGGCGGTGTCGCCTGCGACGATCGACAGCGTCTCCCATCCCTCTGTCGCGAGTTCGTCGGCCATCGCCCGCATGTCCGCGAGCGTCGCCGCCCACGGCGTCTCCTCCCTCATAGGCTCGTTTCGCCGTCGGGCCGCAAAACAGCCTTGGTTTCGGCTGGGCGCCGTTCAAACACCGACGCCGAACACTGCCTCCATCAGATACGAGACGAGGAGGACACACACCCCGACCACGACGAGGAACGCGGCGTCCGAGAACCGTCCCTCGGGCGGAACGGTCCACGCCGCCGGCAGGGCCGCCCCGGAGACGCGCCCGAGACCGGACGCCCCGTGCGGGCGACGATACCCGGCCTCGGATGTCTCACCGCGCCGGACATCGGCTCTGAGTTGGAGGATTCCGAGTCCGACGAGCACGAACCCGACGACGAACAGCGCCCGTTTTGTCGCGACAGGTCCGTATCCGATCCCCAGGGCGATCGCCGACGTGAGCGCGACCGTAACGGTCGAGAGCACTACCGAGGCGGCGATCAACTCGCGGATCGCCGAGGCCGTCCGCATCGCTATCGGCCGTCGCGGGTGGGGTCGAGTGCCGACGGCTCGGCGATGCCCTCGCGGTGTCTGTGACACCGGCTGGTTCGTCCGTCCGAATCGACGACGTACGAATCGGGGACCGCGGCGTCGCAGTCGCTTCCGAAGCGCTCGCGGAGGTGTTCGCGTGCGGCTGGTTCGCCCCCTTCGGCCAGTCGAGCCTCCGTCTCGTCGAGTTCCGTGGCGACAGCGTCCGGAACGGACACGCCCTCGAACGTGGACCGACGAAGCTCCTCGAACCCCGCCGTAGGGTCGTCAAGACCGATCGCACGTCGGAGGCGGACGGGGAAGCGCTCTGCGTCTCGGGAGCGCTCCCGGAGCACCTCCCGGAGGATCTCGATCCCCTCCCACACGTCGTCCGGCAGGTCGCGCCACTCCTCGGGACGGACTTTCATCGGACACCGCGTCGAGAACGGACACCCCGCCGGCGGATCCCGGGGGCTCGGCGGCGACCCCCGCAACGGGATTCGATCCGTTTCGACCGTCGGGTCCGGGGCCGGGATCGCGGAGAGAAGCGTCCGGGTGTAGGGGTTTGCGGGATCGGCGAACAGCCGCTCGGTGTCGCCGAGTTCCATGATGGTCCCGAGATACATCACCGCGATCCGATCGCAGGCGTGACGGACGACGGAGAGGTCGTGGGCGATGAGCAGGTACGTCAACCCGAGTTCGTCCTGCAGTTCCTCGAGGAGGTTGAGTATCTTCGCCTGCACCGAGACGTCGAGAGCGCTCGTCGGTTCGTCCAACACGACGAACTCGGGGTTCAACGCGAGCGCCCGAGCGATCCCGATCCGCTGGCGCTGACCGCCGGAGAACTGGTGTGGATACCGGTAGTAGTGTTCCGGGCGCAGGCCGACGAGTTCGAGGAGTTTCCGGACGCGGTCGCGGCGGTCGGCGGGCGTCTTCCACCCGTAGGATTCGAGCGGTTCCCGAACGATCTTGCCGACCGTGAGCCGGTCGTTCATGCTCGAGTCGGGGTCCTGGAAGACGACCTGTGCGTTCCGCCGCCACGCCTTGAGGTCGTCGCCCGAAAGCGTCGTAACGTCCGTCCCATCGAACCGCACCGTGCCGTCCGTCGGCCGTTCGAGACGGACGAGCGTCCGCCCGAGCGTCGTCTTCCCACAGCCGGACTCGCCGACGAGGCCGAGCGTCTCGCCGCGTTCGATGTCGAAGCTGACGCCGTCGACGGCCTTGACCGGATCCGACGACCGGATCCCGCCCGTGTCGTAGTACGTCTTCAGGTTTCGGACCGAAACGAGCGGATCGCCGTCGTCCCGGCCGCCGATCGGCTCCGTTTGATCGCCGGGCTGTCGGCTCATTCGTTCCCCTCCCTGTCGCCGACCCGCGTCGATTCGTGGTACGCGATCCGGCCGGCTTCGGCCCTGTCGTCGGGGTACAGCAGACAGGCGGCGACGTGGCCCTCCGGGCCGTCAGCGCCCCCGACCTCGACGGTCGCGGGGGGTGTCTCCCGGCAGGCCTCGGTCGCCTCCGGACACCGCGGAGCAAACCGACACGACGTGGCCGGGCCGGTCGCGGTCGGCACGTCGCCGTCGATCGTGTAGAGCCGGTCGGCGCGGTCGCCCCGTCCGGGGATGCTCTCGAGCAACCCGCGGGTGTAGGGGTGTCTCGGATCCGCAAACAGCGCCTCGACGCCCGCACGTTCGACGATCTCGCCGGCGTACATGACGGCGACACGGTCCGCGATCTCCGCGATGACCCCCATGTCGTGGGTGATAAACAGCATCGCGAGGCCCCGCTCGGCCTGAATCTCGGAGAGCAACTCGAGGATCTGCGCCTGCGTCGTCACGTCGAGGGCGGTCGTCGGTTCGTCACAGATCAAAAGGTCCGGATCGCAGGCCAACGCCATCGCGATCAGCGCCCGCTGTCGCATCCCGCCGGAGAACTCGTGGGGATACTCCCCGAGCCGCCGCCGGGCGTCGGGGATGTTGACGGACTCGAGGAGCGAGGCGGCTTCGTCCGTTGCCGCCGCACCCGAGAGATCCCGATGCAGTTTCAGCGCCTCCTCGATCTGGTTGCCGACGGTATAAACCGGGTTGAGACTCGTCATCGGGTCCTGGAAGATCATCGCGATATCGCCGCCGCGGTAGGACCGAAGCGCCGATTCCGGTTTATCGAGGAGGTTCTCACCGCGATACCGAACGCTTCCTCCGACGATCCGGCCGGGGGAGTCGACGAGCCCCATGATCGACCGCGCCGTGACGCTCTTTCCGGACCCGGATTCGCCGACGAGGCCGAGCGTCTCCCCGGGGCGGACCTCGAAGCTGATCCCGTCGACGGCGTGGATCTCCTCCTTGTCGGTGTAAAACACCGTCCGGAGATCCTCGACAGATAAAAGCGTCTCCGCGGCGGTCACGCGCCCGTCCCCCCTGCGGCGGCCTCCTCGGAGTCCCCGGCGTCGCTCTGTGGGTCGATCGCGTCCCGGATACCATCGCCCAGGGCGTTGAACGCGGTTACGACGAGGACGATGAACAGCCCGGGGAGCAAGGAGATGTGCCACGACGCGCTCGTGACGTAGTCCTGTCCGGCGTTGATCGCCCGCCCCCACTCGGGGGTCGGTGAGTCGACGCCGAGGCCGAGAAACGAGAGCCCGGCGACGCCGACGATGATGCCGCCGAGCGTCATCGAGGCGTAAATCAACAGATAGCCGAGAACGTACGGCAGCATGTGTCTTCGCATCGTCGTCGTCGGTGTCTGGCCGTAGCTTCTGGCGGCATCGATCCACTCCTTTCCGGCAACCTGTAACGCGGGGCCGCGTATCGCCCGCCA
>CAZOFL010000147.1:0-5347 GCA_964579035.1 uncultured Natronomonas sp.
TCGACGCCTTGAGCGACGAGCAGGTCGAGTACATGGACAGCTGGCAGCACGGGACATGACTTTTTAGACCACCGATCACAGCGAACGTATGGAGAATCCATCCGTCGACGGGTTCGGTTCGCGCCGATCGACCGTCTACGGCCCGAACGGGGCCGTCGCGACGAGCCAGCCGCTCGCGGCCGAGGCGGGCATCGAGACGCTCCGCAACGGCGGCAACGCCTTCGATGCCGCGGTCGCGACGGCCGCGACGCTGAACGTCGTCGAGCCGACCTCGACGGGGCTCGGCGGCGACGTCTTCATGCTGTATCGCGACGCCGACGGCGAGGTCGGCACGATGCGTGCCTGCGGCGGTGCTCCGGAGCGAGCGACCCGGGATCGGGTCCGTTCGGCGATCGCCGAGGAACGGGGACTGGGACGCGACGCCGTCTCGATGCCGGGGACGGGCCCGCATACGGTGACGGTTCCCGGGACCGCCCGCGGGTGGGAAGCCACTGTCGAGGAGTTCGGGCGGCTGTCGCTCGCCGAGACGCTCGATCCGGCGATCGGCTACGCGATCGAGGGGTATCCCGTCACCGAGGTCGTCGCCGATCAGTGGACTCACGGCGAGGCGCTCTTCGAGTCCGAACACGCCAAAAAGTCATATCTAATCGACGGCGAACGCGCACCCGAAGTCGGCGAGACCGTCCGACTCGAACGGCTCGGCGAGTCGTTACGGGCGATCGCCGAGGAGGGCGCCGACGTCGTCTACGAGGGGTATATCGCCGAGGCGATCGCCCAGGAGGTCCAGCGGGCGGGCGGCCTCTTGACACTCGACGATCTCGCCGGGTTCGAGGTCGAGTACCCCGAGCCGGTGTCGACGACCTACGGCGGCGCGTCGGTGTACGAGCTCCCGCCGAACAACCAGGGGCTCGTCGTCCTCGAGGCGCTCAACATCGCCGAGGAGATCGGCGTTTCGGAGCACGATCCCGGAAGCGCCGCCCGGATCCACCGCCTCGCTGAGGCGATGAAGCGCGCCTTCCACGACGGCCACCGCTACATCACCGACCCCGCGTTCGCCGACATCCCGCCGCTGGCCTCGAAGTCGTGGGCGAAGCGGCGCGCGGAAACGATCGGCGAGACGGCCTCCGACGTGTCGTTCGGCGTCCCCGAGGCGGGCGCCGAGGACGCCGACACCGTCCTGTTGTGCGTCGCCGACGGCGAGGGCAACGTCGTCTCCTACATCAACTCCCGTTTCGCGGGGTTCGGCAGCGGCCTCGTCGCCGAGGAGACGGGGATCGCCCTCCAGAACCGCGGCGCGTCGTTCTCGCTCGATCCCGAGCATCCGAACCGCCTCGAACCGAACAAGAAGCCGTTCCACACCCTCATCCCGGGGCTCCTCGAACGCGGAGCCGACGACTGGACCGCCTTCGGCGTCATGGGCGGATACATGCAGCCACAGGGACAGCTCCAGGCCCTCGTCCGGATGCTCGACGACGGCGCGACGCCGCAGGCGGCGTTCGACGCCCCCCGCTGGCGGTACCGCGAGGACGGCCGGCTCGCGGTCGAGGCGCGGCTGCCGACGGCGATCAAAAACGGGCTCCTCCGGCGGGGCCACGACCTCGAAGTACTCCCACCGGGGATGTTCGGCGGCGCACAGCTCGTCCGCAACGACGGCGGGACGCTCTCGGGGGCGACCGAGCCCCGCAAGGACGGTTCCGTGGCGACGTTCTGAGGGACGATCCGCGGATCGGACCCCGTCTGGAGCCCACACGTTATTCCGCCCCGGGACGTAGCGTCCGGTATGAGAGTGATCGAACGCGGATCTGCGGGGCCGGCCAGTGTCGCGGTCGTCGGGGGAATCCACGGCGACGAGCCGGCCGGCGAGCGGATCGTCAACCGCCTCGCCGACGTGCTCCCGAGTGCGGGCGGGACGGAGGGACGGGGTCGAGTGCGCCTGATCGTGGCCAACGAGCCAGCGCTCGAAGCCGGGACGCGCTACACCGACACCGATTTGAACCGGGCGTTTCCCGGCGACATCGACAGCGACGAGTACGAGCGTGCGCTCGCCCCACGGGTAACGGCCGAACTCGAGGGGATGGACGCGGTACTCGCGATCCACACCTCACACAGCGCGCCGCCGCCGTTCGCGATCTACAGCCGGTTGACCGATTCCACCAGGCGATCGGTCACGGGGATGCCCGTCGAGTACGTTCTCGATTCCGGCGATCTACGATCGACGACGCTTGACTCGGTCGTCGAGGGCGCCGTATCGATCGAGGCGGGCCGCCAGGGCAGCGAGGAAGCGGTCGAGTTCGGCTACGAGGCGGCGCTGGCCTTTTTGCGGGCCCACGGCGCGCTCGCGGACGAGCCCCCGACGTTCACCGAGACGACCGTCATCAAGGGGGGTGAGGAGGTCCCGAAGGGCGGCGGCGAACCGCACGTGTACTACCGCAACTTCGAGGAGATCCCCGAAGGCGAGGTGTTCGCCCGCGACGACGTCTACACCCACCGTGTCGATGAACCTGGAATCGTGCCGGTGCTCGCCAGCGAGCGCGGATACGACGATATCTTCGGCATCTACGGCCGGGTCGAGCGGACGCTTTCGCCGCCCGAGGACGGTTCGGAACTGCCGCACAGATAGGCTACCGGCAAGGGTTTGCTTCGAACGCTGGTGTGCTCCGGGTTCCGACAAACGAAACAGTCGTCGTTAACTACTTATAAAGCCCAAGGAGAATACCTGCGGCTTCAGCATCTTTCGAGGCGGAGCCCCCGGCCTCAAGTCGTGCGGGACCTCCGGTCCCACGCTACCCTCCACGAGCGAGGTCGCAAGACCGAGCGAAGTAGGGAGGGGTCGGTTACTCGGACATCACGTCCAACCGATGCGCGGGTGAACGGGAACGGTGACTCTTTGTTCCCCAGTTTTGATGTAGGTGTATGAGCCAGCGAGTTGTAGTGCTCTATCGGAAAATCCTCGATGTGGATACGAGCGGCTTCAGCGATGTGATTACAGGCCGACGCACTGACCGGCGGATCGAGCCTGCGACGGGAGCTAAACCGGCGCGAACCGCTCGAAGTAACAACGACGGGAGCGTGCGCCGTCTCCCCCCTGAGGCATCACGAAGAGCGCATAAATGACGGGGACACTGGACGTTTCAGTCGCGGGTGTAGGGATGACCCCGTTCGAAAGCAGCGCCGAGGCCTCGCTGCTTTCGCTCACGACAACCGCAGCACAGCGGGCGTTCGGCGATGCAAGCGTCGATCCGGACTCGGCCACGTCCGTCCACGTCGGCACCGCGCTGGCGGAAGCACTCGGTGCGCAGTCCGGACTCGGGAACGCGCTCGTTTCCGCCCTGGGTATCGAGGGTGTCCAGGCGGACAGGGTCGAGAACACGAGTGCAACGGGAGCGAGCGCCTTCCATCGGGGAGTCCAAGCGATCGAGAGCGGTGCCTCTGACATCGCTCTTGTCGTCGGCGCCGAGAAGATGTCCGCCGGCGAGACTGCCGATGTCACTGACGTAATCAGCAGGCTCACTCACAGCAGGGAGCACGTTCAGGGACTGACGCTCCCGTCTTTCGGAGGGTTAGCGGCTGGTATATACCTCGATCGGTACGACGTTCCGCGGAAGGCCCTCGCCGAGGTTCCGGTCAGGAACCACGCGAACGCAGTCCACAATCCGGTCGCGCAGTTTCGAAAAGAGATTTCGGTCGCGGACGTGCTGGACTCGCCAAACGTCGCCGATCCGCTTCGACTGTTCGATTGTTGTCCGATGTCCGACGGCGCGGCTGCCGTCGTTCTCTCACGGGATGGGCCGATTCAGGTCGCAAGCATCGGCAGTGGAACCGGGAGCCACGCTGTTGCGGAACGTCCCGATCCGTTGAAGATCGAAAGTGTGAGGCTTGCCGGCGAGCGGACGTTTGGACCGACCCAGTATGAGCCAAGCGACGTCGACATTGCCTGTCTGCACGACGCGTTCTCGATTCTCGAGTGGCTGGAGTTGGAAGCGCTCGGGTTCTACGAGCGTGGGGAAGCATGGAAGGCAACGGTCGACGGTGCGACACGGATCGACGGTGAGTTACCGGTCAACCCCGGCGGGGGACTGAAAGCGAGGGGCCACCCACTGGGGGCGACTGGCCTCTCACAGTTGATCGAACTGGTCTGGCAACTCCGTGGAGATCTCCCACAGCAACGGCAGATAGCAGGGGCGGAACTCGGCTTTGCGATAAACATTGCAGGCTTCGGAAACAACAGCGTCTGTACACTGCTCGAGACATGACGGGGAACGATACCGACGACACACGGACGGACGGGGCTGTGCCGGACTATCTGACCGAGACCCCGCCAGTCGATCACGGCTTCGTATGTGAGTCTTGTGGGCACCGATGGTACTACACGCGGCGGGCCTGTCCCGAGTGTCGAGCACGGACCGTGTCCACCTACCAGCTCACAACTGGTGACGTCGTAACCTGGACAACTGTCGGGGTGACGCCACCGGATGTTAGGGAACCGAACAGGCTCGCGGTTGTCCGCTTCGGCGACGTACAGCTGATTGCACAGTTGGAAGAGGATGAAATAACGGCCGGTGAAACCGTCGAGTTTACCGGCGAACATCGGTTACGGGACTCTACGAGCGATACTGCGCCGCGGCTCACGCGGGTTGAAAAGTGACGGAGGGGCTCGGCGTTCGCCCTCCGAGGGAAACCCGCTGATTCGTCGCTTCACTCCCGAAAAAGCTCTTCGCGTCCGGTTGGTGTCGTATTTATCTCACGTCCCCAGCAGCCGGCTCCGGCCACCCGGCGAGCGAGCCGTCGAAAAGCGTCGCCGCCTGCCGGTCGATGTACGCGCGCTGGGCCCGTTCGATCGCTTCAGTAGGGGTCGAGCCCGCGTCGATTGCGGCGGCGACGGCGTCCCGTTTCCACCCGGCGGGCGTCAATCGCCGGTCGACCCGGGCCCGAAGCGGGGCGAGCAGCCCGGCGGCTCGTGAGTCCGAACAACCGTGGCGTTCGAGGCCCGAAGCGGCGGCCGAAAGCAGGTCCTCGTAGAGGCCGTCCGTATCGGTCGTCCGCTCGCCGTCGGCGGTGATCCACGCCATTTCAGCGTCGAGACCGTTCCTGGCGGCCGCATAGAAGTTCTCGCGGGCCTGCGACCACGGGAGATCCGAAACCGGGTGTCCCGACTCGACCAGTTCGGTCAAGAGGCCACAGAACGCCGCGAGGAAGGCGACCGTATCGGGGACCGTCGGCTGTCCGGGGAGCGGGCGGAACTCGATCCGGACGTTCGCGGCCCGTTCGGTCGGCCCCTCGAACACCGGGCGAACCCACCGCCAGTAGCTCCCGTGTTTGTGCCGGAAATGAACGAACGCGTCGTCGA
>CAZOFL010000148.1:0-5147 GCA_964579035.1 uncultured Natronomonas sp.
TCGGTTCCGGAAGCCGACGAGATGAACCCCCTCGGCGCGCGGGGCAACGGGCTGATGGACAAATGTACGACCTGTGAACCCCGGCAGGAACAGGACCTCGAACCGGCCTGTTCGTCGGAGTGTCCGACGGACGCATTGATCTTCGGCACGCCGGACGAGCTCGCCGAGGAACTCGACCACGACAACCGTTCGACGCCGTTCAACGACGAGGCCGCACAGATCGTCTTTGGCGACGACGCCGAGCGGGTCATGCCGGAGTGATCCACCATGGTCTCTGAAATCATATTCCACGAGCCCTACACCCAGTGGAACTGGCAGATCGGACAGTACGTCGCGTTGATCGGTATCGCTGGTGGCGCATACCTCATGGGGTACATCGCCGACGTGTTGTCGTTCCGAACCGGAACAAGGGAACACAGCCAACTCGCGAAGTACGGGTACCTGACCGGGCTACTCATCATGACGGTTTCGCCGCTGGTCATGCTGTCGCATCTCGCGACGCCGTTCCGGGCGATGGCGCTGCCGTTGACGATGTCGAATCTCGGCTCGTGGATGGCGATCGGTTCGTACCTGTTGGGTGGGTTCGCCTTCGGGGCGTTCCTGATGTTCGCCTGGACGGCGTTCGGGAAGTCCCGGCCCGGCGCTCCGACGAAATCGAACCTGGCGGCCGACGGCGGGAAGGTCACCGACGGCGGCACCGCCGACGCCGCGACCGGAACCGGCGGTGAGGTCGGCGGCGGCTTCCGCGGCGTGGCCGACAAGGTCGGTGTCCTCGGAATCCTCGACGCGTTCGCCGACAGGACACGGCCGTCCGGTCCCGTTCGCCTCGGGATCGGTGCCCTCTTTGGGATCACCGCCGCCGGTGTGCTCCTGTACTCCGCGATGGCGCTCGGTTCCGGGCCGACCGGCCGCGTGGCGCTGTGGGATAAGACGTTCCTCATCCCGATGCAGATCACCAGCGGGCTCGGTGCGGGCCTCGCCGTCACGGTCGGGCTCGCTGCGCTCGTCGAACGGGCGACGGGGCGGACAGTACAAAACTACGCACTGGTCACATCAGGGTTGCTCGTCGTGTACCTCCTGACGCTTCTCGCGACGATCGTGCTTTTGCCCGGGCACAATCCGGAGGCTGCGCCCGCCGTTGGGAACCTCACCGGCGATTATGCGGTGATGTTCGTCGGCTTCGGTATCGTCGGCGGTATCGTGCTCCCGGTGTTGTTGTCGGTCGGTGCCGTGTTCGGAAACCGGAACGGATCGCTCTCGTCGAACGCGACCGTGGCGGCGTTGGCCGCCGCCGGAGGGCTCGTGATCGTCGGCAAGCTTGCGGTCGCATTGACGTATCTGCTCGCTGCCAACTTCACTCCCCTGCCGCTTCCGGTCTGACCGACCGGAGCGTTCTTCCGAACGGATTTTAACCGGACCGCCCGTATTCGTTTTTATGAACCAGTCGACGGACTCCGCCGGCGACCTCGCGGACCTGTACGCGTTCGTCTCCAGCGTGCTCGCTGATCCACCGGACGAAGCGGCCATAGAGCGGCTCACAGCGGAGCGGTTTCCTCGAAGCGCCTCCCCACAGGCGCTCGAAAACGGGTTTCGGCTGCTCGATCGGTGGGCGGCCGACGTCGACGATCCCGCGGCGGCTGCCGACCGGCTCCGGAAGGTCCACACCCGGCTGTTCGTCGGTCCGCGTCCCAGAATGCAGGTCCACGAGTCGTGGTACGCCGACGACTTCCTCGGGGAACCGCTCTCAGCGGTGCGGAGTACGTACGGGGATCTCGGCGTCGAGGAGTCGACGGACCTCCGCGAGGAACCCGATCACGCCGCCGTCGAGTTGGCGGCTCTCGAGATGCTCGCTCGCGACGGCGCGGACGGCTACCGACAGGCGTTTCTGTCGGTCCACGGCTGGTGGTTGCCCGAACTCGCGGTGGATATCCGCGAACTGTCGGACGATACGTTTTACGAGGCCATCGGGTGGGTACTCGAAGGGCTACTCGAGGCCGACGCCTACCTACTCAGCCTCGAACTCGACGAACTGTCGCCGGGCTATGAGGACGGGCCGCCGACGAGCGGGGCGTAACCGACCCCAGCGAGGATAGCTTTTTGTTCCGGCCCCGGGTGACACGGGTATGGAATACACCACCCTCGGCTCGACCGGCATCGAAGTCTCGCGGCTCTGTCTCGGCTGTATGAGCTTCGGCGATCCCGAGTGGCGCGAATGGGTACGGGGCGAGGCGTTCGGCCACGAACTCGTCGAGCGCGCGCGTGATCTGGGCATCAACTTCTTCGACACCGCGAACATGTATTCCCGCGGCGAGAGCGAGCGGATCCTCGGCGACGCCATAGAGGGCCACCGCGAGGAGTCCGTGATCGCGACGAAAGTGTTCTTCCGGATGCGAGCGGGCGATCCGAACTCCGGAGGTCTCTCGCGGAAAACGATCGAACAGGAGCTCTCGGCTTCGCTCGATCGGCTCGGCGTCGACACCGTCGACCTGTACCAGATCCACCGTTGGGACTACGATACACCGATCGAGACGACGCTGCGGGCGCTAAACGATGCCGTCCGCCGGGGGCAGGCCAGACACGTCGGGGCCTCGTCGATGTGGGCACATCAACTCGCGGACGCCCTGCATACGAGCGATACGTTCGGCCTCGAACGGTTCGCGACGATGCAGAACCACTACAACCTCGCGTATCGCGAGGAGGAGCGGGAAGTCCTTCCCCTCTGCGCTCGGGAGGGCCTCGGCGTGATCCCGTGGAGCCCGATGGCCCGTGGCTATCTCACCCGGCCACACGAGGAGTACATGTCGACGAAGCGCGCCGAAACCGACGATCACGCCCAGGAACACCCTTACGCGGACAACGGTGGCCGGGAAATAAACGAACGGGTCGCAGAGTTGGCCGCCGATCGTGGGGTGTCGATGGCACAGATTTCGCTCGCGTGGCTGCTTCATAAGGACTGGGTCGATGCACCGATCGTCGGCGCATCGAAGATCGAGCACCTCGAGGAAGCCGTCGAGGCGCTCGAGATAGACCTCTCCGGGAGCGATATGTCGTATCTCGAGGAGCCGTACGGTCCGGTACCCGTGTCGGGCCACGATTGACACGATAGACGGCGGCTTTTGTCGGATATGTTATGCGGTCTCGTTACCAATAGCGTCGTATGACCGTAGACGACCTCGAGGCGTACGGCACAGAGCGGATGGACGACGAGGAAATAACGCAGTTGCTTTCGAACCAGGATACGGGTGTTCTCGCCCTCCCGACGGAGGGAGCGCCCAGCATGCGCCCACTGTCGTTTTATTTTGACGGCGAATCCGCGATATATTTCGTCTACATAATCGGAGCCGGAAGCCGCAAGGCGGAGTTGAGCGAGACGGCCGACGTCGCTCGCCTGCTCGTCTACACTACGGACACGGCGTCCAACTGGCGGAGCGTCCTGCTGACCGGGACGATCAACCGCGTCACGGAGTCCGAAACGAACCGACTTGAGACGGCGCTGGAGACGGGGCGCCCCGACGCGTTGAAGCGAGCGATGGAATCCGAACGCACGGAACTGTATCGCTTCGATATAGAGGATCGATCGGGGATCAAACATCTCGGCCTCCCTCCGGGGTTCGATTCGGACGAATCGGGCACCGCATAGTCCGCCTCGAAACTCCGGTTTATCTTCCGGAACCGACACCCGAAACCCTTCCAATCCCCAACTGCCCGTATGGCTTCGCTTCTGTCGATGCGGTGGCGGGATCTGCTGTTTGCCCACTGGACGCTCGACGCCGAGACGGTCGAGCGGGCGATCCCCGACCGCCTGTCCGTCGACACGCACGACGGCGACGCGTATCTCGGCGTTGTCCCGTTCGTGATGTCCGACATCCGCCCGCGTGGGGCGCCGATCGGCCTGAGCTTCAACGAACTCAACCTCCGAACGTACGTCACCGTCGACGGCGAACCGGGCGTTTTCTTTTTCAACCTCGATGCGGACGATCGGATCGGCGTCCGGTTGGCCCGGTCGCTGTTTCGGCTCCCCTACTATCGGGCGGCGATGGCGGTCGAAGCGCGGGGCGACGGGGGTTCACGGAGGATCTCGTTCCGCAGTAGACGGACGACACCGGATGCCGAACCGGCGCGATTCGACGCCGAATACGGTCCCGATGGCGGGTTCTCCGAGCCGGCTTCGGAGTCGATCGAGGCGTTTCTGACCGAACGATACCGGTTTTACGTCACTGCCGATGGCGGCCAGGTATACTACGGGGACATCGACCACGACCCATGGCGGCTCGCGCCGGCGTGGATGGAGATCCGTGAGAACACGCTGTTTCGAGCCAACGGGTTCGAACGGCCCACAGGGGACCCGTTGTTGCACTTTGCCGCCCCGATCGACGTCTCCGCGGGGCGGATCCGCAGAGCCCATCTGTAGTGTGGTATCATACCCCAAAGTGGGTGTCGACACGGCCTACTAAATACGTCGCGCCCTCAGTTGTCATCAATGGATGATACGGACGGAGGTCGGACGGGCACCGGTCCGTTCGGCGACGAGATTACCCCGGCGGTCCGACGTGTCGACGACGATCCTGTGCCCGCGATCCGACGCGTCGATGACGGTTCGGACCCGGACCCGGAACCGGGAGTCCCGGATATCGAGGAACTGACGGGTGAACCGCAGACGCTGGAACCGGCCGTACAGGGCGTCTGGGTGATCCAGTCGGGAGTGTCGGCTGCCGTCTTGGGTCTGATCGCTACTGTCGCGTTCTCCGTCGTCGGGCCGGGAGACACCTGGGTCGGCGGGGTCGTGTTCGCGGTCGTGCTCGCACTCGGCGTCGTGTTTTCGGTGCTCAGATACCGGATCTGGATGTATCAGGTCCGGGCCGACTCGCTGTATCTCAGACGCGGCGTCCTCACCCGGGTCAACACTGTCGCGCCGTACGTCCGGATCCAACACGTCGACACCCGGCGCGGCCCCATAGAGCGTGTGTTCGGGCTGGCGACGACGGTGGTGTACACCGCCGGATCCCGCGGCGCCGACGTATCGATCCCGGGGCTGACGCCCGAACGGGCGGACGATCTTCAAACCCGGCTGAAACAGCTCGCGATCGCCGCCGAGGGTGACGACGCGGTCTGATGAAACTCGATCCACTCTCGATCCCGTTCCGTGC
>CAZOFL010000149.1:0-5117 GCA_964579035.1 uncultured Natronomonas sp.
ACCTGAATATCCCCTTCGGGGAATCCTCGCCCTTTAGGGCGGGGAGGATGTCAACGGTGTCAGGATACTGCTGTAGTGGGCGTTTTCCTCCCTGTGTTGTGAAATTGCCCAACGTCAGCAAGAGCATTTGATATTGCAACATATGATTTATAGATTGGTCGGCACAGCGACCATCTCCGTCCACGGAAGCCGAAGGGCGTTTCAACCGCCGCGACCGAGAGGCCGGTATGACAGAGACGATCCGGCTTGCGACCCGGGGATCGGACCTCGCTTTGCGGCAGGCCCGGCGGGTTGCCGACGCCCTCGAAAGCCGCCGTCGGGACGTAGAGTTGGTTGAGGTCGAAACGACCGGTGACGCCGTCCGCGACGAACTGATCCACCGCCTCGGCAAGACGGGAGCGTTCGTCCGAAGCCTCGACGAGAAGGTCCTCGACGGCGAGGTGGAGGCGGCCGTCCACTCGATGAAAGACATGCCGACGGAGTTTCCCCCCGAACTCGTCGTCGCGGGGGTCCCCGAACGGGCTGCCCCTGGCGACGTGCTCGTCACGCCCGACGGGACGGAGCTTTCCTCGCTGCCCGAGGGTGCGACGGTCGGGACGTCGAGCCTCCGGCGAAAAGCGCAACTGCTCGCGGACCGTCCGGACCTCGACGTGCGTCCGCTCCGTGGGAACGTCGATACTCGGGTCGAAAAGCTCGTCGCACCGAGCCTCCGGGCCGAACACGAGCGCCGACTCGATGCCGAGGAACGCGACGAAGAGGAGGACGGTCCGACGTACGATCGATCGCCCGACGAGTGGTTCGACGATCTGGCGGAGTTCGAGCGGCGAGCGCTCGGCAGGGACCCGGACACCGAGTTCGACGGGATCGTGCTCGCCGAGGCCGGACTGGAGCGGATCGGCCTCCTCGACGCCGTCGAGCACCACCGACTGCCGAAGGCGTTCGTCTCCGCCCCCGGCCAGGGAGCGTTGGCCGTCACCGCCCGCGACGACGAAACCGCGACCACCATCCGGAAGCTCCTCGATCACCCCCGGACCCGGGTCGAGACCACAGCAGAGCGGACGGTGCTGGGGACGCTGGGCGGCGGCTGTGTCGCCCCGGTCGGGATCTACGCCATCATTCAAGGGGAGTACGTCCGGACGACGGTTCGGGTGCTCTCACAGGACGGCACCGAGGAGATCGAAGCCGCCCGGGAACTCCCGGTGGAAACCCACCCCGAAGCGGCCCGGGCGTTCGCGGAGGATCTCGCCGAACGGGGCGCCTCGGAGTTGATTCAAAAGGCGCGGAGGGACGAATGACCGGAACCGTGTATCTCGTCGGGAGCGGCCCGGGCGACCCCGAACTGCTGACCGTGAAAGCGCGACGACTGATTGAGGGGGCGGACGTCGTTCTCCACGACAAACTCCCGGGGCCGGAGATCCTCGAATCGATCCCGGAGGAGAAACGCGAGGACGTCGGCAAACGCGCCGGCGGCGAGTGGACGCCACAGGAGTACACGAACAAACGGCTGGTCGAACTCGCAAACGACGGGAACACTGTCGTTCGACTCAAGGGCGGAGACCCGTTCGTGTTCGGCCGGGGCGGCGAGGAGGCCGAGCACTTAGCCGAACACGGGATCGACTTCGAGTACGTCCCCGGCGTGACGAGCGCGATCGCGGGCCCCGGAGTCGCCGGAATCCCGGTGACCCACCGCGACCACGCCTCGTCGGTGTCGTTCGTCACCGGCCACGAGGCCCCGACGAAAGCCGAGTCGGCGATCGACTGGAGCGCGCTCGCGGCCACGGGCGGCACGCTCGTCGTGTTGATGGGCGTCGGCAAGCTCCCGATGTACACCGCGGAACTGCTCTCGGCGGGGATGGATCCCGGGACGCCCGTCGGTCTCGTGGAACGCGCGACGTGGCCGGATCAGCGGGTCGCACTCGGCACGCTCGAGTCGATCGTCGATGTACGCGACGAGCAGGGGATCGAACCCCCCGCGATCACCGTTATCGGCGACGTTGCGGCGACGAGACGTCGTCTCGGCGAGTTCCTGCGAAACGGTCACGAAACGGGGGCTGAGAGCCGATGAATCGTATGGCGCTATATCAAATCGAGGTGGCGAACCGATGAGCCGCGTTGCCTTCTTCCGACCGGACGACGAGCGTGCCGACTCGGCGGCCACGCTCGTCCGGGGACTCGGCGCGGAACCGCTTTCGGATCCGATGTTGGCCGTTGAACCGACCGGCCAAACGCCGCGATCGGACGCCGATTACACAGTGATCACGAGTAAGACCGGGGCGGAACTCGTCTCCGAGGCGGGATGGATTCCCAACGGCGAGATCGTCGCCATCGGGACCCCGACGGCGAACGCGCTCGAAGACGCGGGCTACACGGTCGATCGAACCCCATCGGAGTTCTCCTCTACGGGGCTGGTCACCGACCTCGCTCCCGACGCGCCCGGAGCCACGATCGAAGTGGCACGCTCCGATCACGGCTCCGACGTTCTGCCCGAGGGGCTGAACGATGCGGGTGCGTACGTCCACGAAACGGTGCTCTATCGCCTCGTCCGACCGGACGGGTCCGGGGCGTCGGCCGTCGCCGCGGCGAACGGCGAGGTGGCGGGCGTCTGTTTCACCTCCTCGTTGACCGTCGAGCATTTCCTCGATGCTGCCGAGGAGCGGGGCGTTCGGGAGGCGGCGATCGAAGGGGTGAACGCGGCGACCGTCGGCGCGATCGGGGCACCGACACGGGAGACGGCCGAACGCTTCGACATCGACGTCGATGTCGTCCCAGAGACGGCGTCCTTCGAGGCGCTTGCGGCGGCCGTCGTCGACCGGTTGTAGGCCGCGGCGGAGAGTAGGGCTTTTGACCGGTCGGGACGACCCGACGGTATGGACGCGCCGCTTTGGACGGACGAACACGCTCCGGACCGATCGGAACTCCCCCAACCGGAGGTCCGCGATCACCTAGAGCGTGTCGCCTCCGAACCGATGAACCTCGTCGTCTTCGGCCCCCGCGGGGTCGGGAAGACGGCCGCAGTCCGGGCGCTCGCACGGGAGACACACCCGGACCCGGAGAACGACTTCGTCGTCATCAACGTCGGGGATTTCTTCGGCCGAACGAAAAAGGAGATCCGAAACGACGAGCGGTTCGCGGGGTTTCTCCAGGGCCGATCGGCCCTCTCGAAGCGCGACATGATCAGCCACGTACTGAAAGAACAGGCCTCTTATCGGCCGGTTTCGGGCGATTTCCGGACGATACTGCTCGACAACGCCGAGGCGATCCGCGAGGACTTCCAGCAGGCGCTGCGCCGGGTGATGGAGAAACACTACGAGGCGACGCAGTTCGTCATCGCCACCCGCCAGCCCTCGAAGCTCATCCCGCCGATCGAATCGCGGTGTTTCCCGATCCCGATGCGCGCGCCGACCCACGCCGAGACGGTCGCCGTCCTCGAACGCATCGTCGATCGCGAGGGCGTCGAGTACGACACCGACGGTCTCGAGTACGTCGCCGGGTACGGCGACGGCAACCTCCGGAAGGCGATCCTGGGCGCACAGACCGCCGCCGAGGACGCCGGGGCGGTGACGATGGACGCAGCCTACGACGCGTTAGGCGAGATCGGTATGCGCGACAACGCCGAGGCGATCCTCGCGGCCGCCGACGCCGGCGAGTTCGAGGACGCCAGAAGCGACCTCGACGAGTTGCTCTACGACGAGGGGTACGACGGCGGGGAGATCCTTACCGAACTGCTCGCCGCGGCCCGGAGTCGGTACAGCGGCGACGAGCTCGCGCAAGTGCACGCCCTGGCCGGCGACGTCGAGTCCGAGATGTCGAGCGGGACCTCCGACCGCGTCCACCTCGGTCGGTTGCTCGCTGAACTGGGTCGGTAGACTACCCCTCGAACCCCTCCTCGAACCGGAACAACCCGTTTCGCTGTATCGTCTCGCCGTCGATCTCGATCCGCGAGGCCTCCGAGAGGTCCGTTATCAGATCGACGTGGACCGCGGAGTCGTTGCCGGACTCGTCCGCCGGGAGGTTGGCGTCGTACGCCCGGCCGAGCGCCAGATGGACGGTGTCGCCCATCTTCTCGTCGAAGAGTATGTTGTCGGTGAACCGGTCGATACTCCGGTTCATGCCGATCCCCAACTCTCCGAGCCGCCGTGCGCCGGAGTCGGTGTCGAGCACCGCTCCGATCGCTTCCTCGCCGGAGGCCGCCTCGAACTCGACGACGTCTCCGCCCTCGAAGGCGAGCCGAACGTCTTGGACCCGGCGACCGTTGACCGTCATCGGGACGTCGAAGAACACCTCGCCCTCGGTGTCGTAAGGGGCAGTGAACACCTCTCCCGAAGGAAGGTTGTGCGAGTCGTAGGCGACCGAGGCCGCGGAGTTGACGGCGGTCCGGCCGGTGATCGACATCGTCACGTCGGTCCGCGGTTGGTCGTCGCGTTCCTTGACGATCCGGACGGTGTCGCCGTCGTCGAGCAGCGTTTTCACCCGTGCCATCTCGTCGGCGAGTGACCCCCAATCGCGGAGCACCGCGTCGTAGACGAACTCGCGGTACTCCTCGTACGCCATCCCGGCGGCCTGTGCGAGACTCCGGGTCGGATGGACGGTCGATACCCAGTCGGTCTCCATCCGGGCCTCCCGGATCTCGTTGTGCGCGTGACTGTACGCCTGCCTGGTGTCGGCCCCGACGTCGGCCGTCGCGGCCGTGTTCCGGCCGCCGCCCAACCGGAGGTACGCGTCGGCGGTCTCGAACAGCGCGAGTTCGCCCTCGGGCGTCCCGAACTCGTCGTCGCTGGCCCGCAGGTAGGCCCGCGCCACTTCCTCGGAGCCGTACGTGACCGTGAGGGTCGCTCCGACCTCGCCGAGCCGTTCGGCGACGGCCACCGCGAGGTCGTGTGCCCCCTCGGCGACGTCGACGACGACCTCGTCACCGGGTTCGATCCGTGCGCTCCAGCCGACCAGCACGTCGGCGTGTTCGCGTACGCGTTCGTCCATGCCGGGGTTTCGGGCCGAGGTGATTTTAACTCTCGCAGGCTAACTCCCCGTCCTCAAGGAGTCGTTCGAAAGACCAGCGGTCTTTCGTGATGAGGAGAGAGCTCCGCTCTCTTGAACCACCGCCGAAGGCGGCGAGTAGG
>CAZOFL010000150.1:0-5098 GCA_964579035.1 uncultured Natronomonas sp.
TGTCGAAGACGCCCGAAAGCGGCGAGTACATCGAGAAGGGGAGTTTCGTCATCCGTGGCGACCGCGAGTACTACCGCGACGTGGCGGTCGGCGTCGCCGTCGGGATCAAATGCGAACCCGACACGCGCGTGATCGGCGGCCCGCCCGCGGCGATCGAACCGGCTGCCGAAACCTCGGTTCGGCTCGAACCGGGGCGGTACGCACAGAACGACATCGCGAAACGGCTCTACCGGACGTTCCGCGAGCGCTTCGCCGATACGAGCTTCGTCCGCAAGGTCGCGAGCGCAGACCGGATTCAGGAGTTTTGTCCCCCCGGCGGCAGCCGGGCGATCGACGACTGAGCCGCCCGGTACGACCCCGGCCGAGCGGATCCACCTCGAACGCGGCGGCCGAATCAAGCCGGCTCCACGGGGTATAAACCCCACCGGCGTGTGTGTTTGGATATGTTCCGCGAGGCGCTTGGCTATCCGACCCGACGGCCGGAGGGCGGTCGCTCGGTCATCGTCGGCGGGTTGCTCCTCGTCGCTGTGGCCGTGTTCGTCGGGATCGCCGGCCTCGACGCGCCGTACTCGTATCTCGTCGTGCTCGGTGTCGTCCCGTGGCTGCTCGTCCGCGGGTACTACGTCCGGGTCGTCCGGACGACGATCGGCCGGGATCGACCGACGCCGCCGCGCTTCGGGAACATCCGGCGGCTGTTCGCCGACGGCGTGCGAGCGGTCGGCATCTCAGTCGCGTACCTCCTGCCCGGCGTCGTCGTCCTCGCGCCGCTCGTCGCCGCTCAGGTGCTCGGAACCGACCTCTCGACGCTGCTTTCCGACGGCGGGGCTGGCGCCGCGACCGGCGCTATCGTCACCATCATCGGGGTCGTCGCCGTCGTCGCGCTGATGTACGTCATCGGCGCGCTGTATGCGCTCCCGGTGGCGGTCGCCCGGTTCGCCCACGCCGACGACGTCCGCGCCGCCTTCGAGGTCAGGACCGTCGCTTCGGGCGCGTTCACCGAGGATTACGTCATCGCGTGGGCGATCTCCTTCGCCATCCAGCTGTTTTTGATACCGGTCAGCTACCTGCTTCGGATCCTCCTCGTCGGGTTCTTTTTACAGTTCATCGTCGTTGTGGCGGTTCGCTACTGCTACGGGCAGGGTGTCGGGGCCGCCCTAGGCCTTGATCCGGTCCCGGCGGCCCACGAGCGGAGCGACCCCGACGACTGGGACCTGCGGTCGGCTGTCAGGCGCGCCGACGCCGGGGATCGTCCGACGCGCCGCCACGACGATTCGATTCCCCGTCCGGCGGTCAGACGCATCGAGGACACCGAGCCCGACTTTCTCCCCGGCCCGGCGGCCGGACGCGCCGAGAACGACGACTCCACCGCGTCGATCGATCCACCGGAGACCCCTGGCCCGGATCGGGCCGACGGTCCGGAGACGTTCGGCGGCGGGTTCCGGCCCGCCGTCGACCCCGAGGCGGACGACGACAACTCCGAGACGCGCTGACTCCCGCCGCCGGCTTCCCTTGGGGCGAACCCGAGCGCACTTACCGCTGCCGGACGGAACTCCGGTATGCGCATCGCCGACCGCGAGGCCGCCGAAGGGGGCCGCGAACGGATCACCGTCGTCCCCGAGAGCCTCGACGATCTGTGGCACCTCACCTACGTTCTCGAACCCGGCGACGCCGTCTCGGGCGATACGACCCGCCGAATCCAGCGCGACGACGACATGACCCGCGACACCGGCGGGCAACGCGAACCGATGTGGCTCGAACTCGAGGTAGTCGACGTCGAGTTCGCGAAGTTCGCCAATCGCCTGCGCGTCGGCGGCGAAATCGTCGACGCCTCCCGGGAGGATCAACTGGGGTTTCACCACACGTTCAACGTCGAGGAACACGACGAGATCACGATCGAGAAGGTCTGGCAGGTCGATCAACTCGAACGGCTGGAGGAAGCCGTCGAGAGCGCCGAACAACCCGACGTCGCCATCGCCACGGTCGAGGAGGGCGAGGCCCACGTCCACACAGTCGCCCAGTACGGCGTCGAGGAGCGCGCCACGATCACGGGAACGACCGGCAAGGGCGAGTACGCCCGCGGCCGCGACGAACTGTTCGAGGAGTTGGCCGCGATCCTGAAACGGCTCGACGTCGAGGCGATCATCCTCGCCGGCCCGGGGTTCACGAAACGGGACGCCCTCGCACACATCGAGGACGACGCCCCCGAGGCGGCCGAAAAGATACAGGTCGTCGACACCGCAAGCGTCGGCGACCGCGGCGTCCACGAGGTGTTGAAACGCGGAGCCGTCGATCGGATCCAGACCGAGACCCGCATCTCGAAGGAGGCCGAGTTCATCGACGAACTGATGGAACGGATCGCCGAGGGCGCGAAAGCCGCCTACGGGATCGAGGAGGTGGCCCAAGCCGCCGAGTACGGCGCGATCGAGACGTTACTCGTCCTCGACGAGCGCCTGCGGGCGGAACGGGCGGGCGAGGGCGATTGGGTACTCGACGTCAACGACGTCATCTCGGATGTCGAACGTCAGGGTGGTGACGTAACCGTCTTTTCTCACGAGTTCGACCCCGGCCAACAACTCGGCAATCTGGGCGGGATCGCGGCGCTGTTGCGGTATCGGTTGAAATAAAATATGTTCACTCGCCGCTACGCCGCTGCAGATCCACTGTCAAACCATCGCTCGCGATCCGAACGTCGCCGTCGAACTGCTCCTCGACCGACTCGACCATCTCCTCGTGGTGGCCGTCGGTGTGGGGGTACAGGTGGGTCAGATACACCCGGCCGATCTCGTGGCCCGCCAGCACCGCCCCGAGCTGGCTCGGCGTCGGGTGGTTATCAACATCGATCCCGTCGGGAAACGAGCAGTCGTGGGCGAGTACGGCGGAGCCGTCCGCGAGATCCGCGATCGGATCGGTCGCTTCGCTGTCGGCCGAAAACGTGAACACCGCGTCGGCGGTCTCGAAGCGGTAGGCCAGACAGTACATCGAGTGGACGGTCTCGACCGCCTCGATATCGTAGCCAGCCACAGTATCTGATCCGGGGCCGATCTCGCGGATCGAGAGATCGAACCGACCGTCCATGTACTTGTGGACGTCGAACAGGCCGTCGACGAGCGATTCGGTTCCCTCCGGACCGACGATAGCCAGTTCGGTCTCGCCGGCCAGCCACCGTGCCTTCAGAAGTGCCATCAGATCCGAGACGTGATCGAGGTGGTGGTGGGTCAAGAGGACGGTCGAGAGTCCCTCGTAGCCGACCGCCGTCTCCGCGAGGCCGTGGAGGACGCCGCTGCCGCAGTCGACGAGCAACGGCTCGGCGTCGCCGTCGGGGTCCTCGAGCAACAGCCCCGTCTGAAACCGTTCGCCCGTGGGCATCGCCGCCCCGGTGCCGAGAAAGGTCACGCGCATGCCGTAATGTGTGTCGTCGCCGGGGAAAACAGGTGTGGTCGTCCGCTCCGCTGGAGCGGACCTCTTCTCAAGCGGTCCGGATGTTCCGGTATGACAGGTTCGAAAGGGGTTCTGGCCACGCGCCCAGTGTATGAACCCCCGCAGGCCAAACCCACTTGCCGGACCAGGCCCTAAGAGGAGTATAGATGGGACCTTCGACGGAACGCGCCGAGGCGGTCCTCAGAGAGCGGCTGTCCGAACGGGAACTCGACTACGACCCCGCCTCCGTCCCGATCGACGACGCCGAGGCCTTCTCGCGGCTCTCGGAGCCGACGCGGGAGTGGTGGATCGACGAGTTCGGCGAGTTCGTCCCGGAGAACGGCGGGCTGTTCACGCCGCCACAGAAGGGGGCGATCCCGCACATCGACGATGGAACGAACTGTTTGGTGGCCGCGCCGACCGGCTCGGGCAAAACGCTCGCCTCCTTCACCGCGATCATCGACGACCTCTTTCGTCGGGCGGAGACGAACGACGAGGGCCTCGAAAACAGCGTCTACTGTCTGTACATCTCCCCGTTGAAATCGCTCGCAAACGACATCCACCGCAACCTCGCCGAGCCGCTCGAGGCGATCACGGAGAGACTCGACGCCCGCGGCGAGGCCGTCGAGATCCGCCACGCTATCAGACACGGTGACACGAGCGACAACAAGCGTCAAAAGATGCTCGAGGAGACGCCGCACATCCTCAACACGACGCCGGAGACGCTCGCGATACTGCTCAACAGCCCGAAGTTCAAAAAGAAACTCGAGACAATCGAGTACGTCGTCGTCGACGAGATCCACTCGCTGGCGGACAACAAACGCGGGACGCACCTCTCGGTCTCGCTCGAACGGCTCGAGCGGATGTGTGAGTCCTCGCCGACGCGGATCGGCTGTTCGGCAACCGTCGAACCCCTCGAAACGATGGGCGAGTTCCTGGTCGGCGGCGAGTCGACCGACGAGGGCTGGCACCCCCGCGGGTTCGAGATCGTCGATTCGCGGTTCGTCCGCGAGTTCGACGTCGAGTTGCGCTGTCCGACGGACGATCTCATAAACACGCCGCGAAGCGTCGTGACGGACCGCCTGTACGCCCAACTCGACGACCTCGTCGCCGAGCACACGAACACGCTCGTGTTTACGAACACCAGATCGGGGGCCGAACGGGTGTTGCGCAACCTCCGTGAACGCGGCGGCTACGGCGAATCCAACTCGGGTTGTCACCACGGATCCCTCTCGAAGGATCGACGGACCGACATCGAGGAAGGGCTCAAAAACGGTGAGTTGGAGGTCGTGACGACCTCGACGTCGCTGGAGTTGGGGATCGACATGCCCTACATCGATCTCGTCGTCCAGATCGGCTCGCCGAAAAGCGTCGCCGCGCTCCTCCAGCGCGTCGGGCGGGCGGGCCACAGGCTCGGCAAGACCGTCAAAGGGCGGGTGATCGCCCTCGACCGCGACGAACTGATCGAGTGTGCGGTGATGCTGAAAAAGGCCGAGGAGGGGTTCGTCGATCGGGTGTTCGTCCCCGAAAACGCCCAAGACGTCGCGGCCCAGCAGGTGTACGGGATGGCGATCAACGGCCCCCGGCCGGAGGCCGAGATCCGGGCGATTCTCGAGAGTGCCTACCCCTACCGGAACTACAGCGACGACGAGTACGAGTCGCTGTTCCGATATCTGACGGC
>CAZOFL010000151.1:0-4920 GCA_964579035.1 uncultured Natronomonas sp.
TCCTCGACGAGACACGTCGAGTCGAAGGCGAGATACTCGAACTCCCGGTCGACGCGGGACTCCTCTACGGCCGCTTCGTCGAGTTCGCCGAGTTCGGATTTCGTCGGATGGAGATACCGCGTGAACGATCTGACTGACGCCTCGGGGTCGCGCCGCCGTGTCGGGCAGTTACAGAAGAGCTTCGTCGCCGTGTCGAGCTGTTGGTGGATCTCCAGCCCGGCGACGAGTCCCAGATCCTCGTAATCGTGGCTCATTACCTGTCGGTGCGGTATGGACGATCAAAAAAGATACCATCCGTCCGGGGCAGATACGGGATATCGCTGCGGTATCCGTATGAACCCGAAGCGGGCTGTGGTACGGTCGTCTACTCGAAGTCGCCGTGCTCGAGGGCGGCGCGGAGCACCATCCCGAGAGCGAGGTGCTGTCGGGCCGCCTCGGCGACGTTCGATCGTGCGGTTTCGGGGTTGTCGAGGGTGTACTCCTTCGTCTTGACGAGTTCGCGCTGTTCGAGGATCTCCTGGTCACAGAGGTCGTGCAGTCGGGGGTACACCGTCCCGGGGCTGAGAATCGTGTCGAACTCCTGGGCGAGATCGTCGAGAAGCTGTTTGCCGTGGGTGTCCGCCGTCCGAAGCGCGACCAACGAGAGAAGCAGTTCGTCGAGCGAGGATTTGACGTGGGTCTCCTCGAAGGAGAACGACTCGGATCCGAAAAGCGAGGACTCGACCTCGGAGACGACCTCCGAGACCGCGGTGCCGGGCTCGTCGTTTCGCCCGGTTCCGTTCAGCTCCGCGCGGAGTTGTTCAACGGTGATCGACTGACCGCTGTCTTCGGTTCCGATCTGAGCCGGCGTCTTCATCTTTGTCATATTAATGCGTACGGCCTGCGGGTATTAAGCGAAGCTTAACGTTTTCAGGATCGGAATAACGGCCACTAAATTTATATATGGGTTCCATACCGACCTGCTTGGACTCCGTCTCCGAGGGGACTGTAATGCGGAAGGTGGCCGACACCGGTCTCTCTCCCAACGGGGAGGACAGCGTTGTTAATACGGGATTACCGGAAGGTATGGTACGATTACAGCGGCCGGGCGGGCAGAGAGACCAGTTCACAGCGGGTGCGCAGCCGGCATCGGGAACGGCCGGCTCAGTCGCCGCCGAGGATGACCCGCTCGGTCATCGCGCGTGGGTCGAGGACATCGTCGGCCTCCGCGTCGGTTAGATGCCCCTCATCGACGGCGACTTCCCGAACCGTCTTACCCTCGACGAGCGCCTGTTTCGCGACTTTCGAGGCCTTGTCGTAGCCGATGGCGGGATTGAGCGCGGTCGCGAGCGCCATCGACTGATCGACCTGCTTTTTGCAGTGGTCGGCATTAGCCTCGAGTTTGCCGACGAAGCGTTCGCCGAACGTCTCGGCGCTGTTCGCAATCAGGGCGGCACTCTCGAGGAAGTTGTGCGCGAGCACCGGCTTGTACAGATTCAGGTCGATCTCCCCGCGCGCCGCCCCGGCGGAGACGGCGGCGTCGTTGCCGACGACCTGCTTGTGGACCTGGTTGACCGACTCCGCGACGACGGGGTTTATTTTACCGGGCATGATCGAGGACCCCGGCTGGTTTTCGGGCTGTTCGATCTCCCCGAGCCCGTTCCGCGGACCGGAAGCGAGCAACCGGAGATCGTTCGCGATCTTGTTCATCGATCCGGCGACGGTCCGGAGCGCGCCGTGGGCTTCGCTCATCGCGTCGTGGGCCGCCTGCGCCTCGAAGTGGTTGTCGGCCTCCCGAAATCCGAGCCCCGTCTCGGCGGCGATGTTCTCGGCCGCGAGTTCAGGGAACTCGGGGTGGGTGTTGAGTCCGGTCCCGACCGCGGTGCCGCCGAGCGCCAACTCGCCCAACCGCTCGCGAGTCGCCTCCAGGCGGTCGATTCCCTTCTCGATCTGCGTCCGGTAGCCGCCGAACTCCTGGCCGAGCCGGACGGGCGTCGCGTCCTGTAGGTGGGTTCGTCCCGTCTTGACCACGTCGTCGAACGCGTGCTCCTTTGTTTCCAACTCAGCGGCGAGGACTTCCAGTCCCGGGATGACGTCCTTCTCGACCGCTTCGAGCGCCGCGACGTGCATCGCGGTCGGGATGACGTCGTTGCTCGATTGGCCGTAGTTGACGTGGTCGTTCGGGTGGATCTCGCGGCTCCCGAGTTCGGCACCGTAGATCTCGGTCGCGCGGTTCGCGATCACCTCGTTGGCGTTCATGTTCGAGGACGTCCCGGACCCGGTCTGGAACACGTCCACCGGGAACTGGTCATCGTGGTCGCCGGCGATGACTTCGGCGGCGGCCTCGATGACGGCATCGGCCTTCTCGGCGTCCAACAGCCCGAGTTCGAGGTTGGCTTCGGCGGCGGCCTTCTTTACGATCCCGAGCGCACGCACGAACCGTCGCCCGAACGTTATCCCCGAGATCGGGAAGTTCTCCACAGCACGCTGGGTCTGTGCGCCCCAGTAGGCGTCGGCCGGCACGCTCATTTCGCCGAGGCTGTCGCGCTCAGTTCGGTAATCGTCGTCCGTCATGCTCGGAGGGAGTCACCGAAATACGTAAAGAGCATCGAAAGCTCCCGAAGACCGGACACCGGGGGACGACTATTTTTCCCGCTCGCGGAGACGCTGTCTCGTGAACTGCGGCTGTGAGCTGAGTCCGCTTCGCTTTCGGAACGAGCGCCAAAGCGATATCGCCAGCGGGATCGAAGCCGCGAGCGCGATGGCGGCCGTGAGGGTTGTCGCGAAGGCGTACAGCACCGACGCGGAGAGAAGCGTCCCCGTCAGAAGTGCCGCGAGGACGATCCGTTTCGCCAGACGTTCGAACGTCTGCTCCTCGCGGGCGAACTCGACGGTGAGCGTCACGTCACCGCGGTCGAGATCGTCGAGCGTCGACTCGAGTTTCGGCGGAACCCGGACGAGTGACTCGCCGAAGTCGCGCGCTTCCCCGACCCGGTCGGCGACGAAATCGCGGGCGCCCTCCTCTATGAACCCCTCTTGACGGAGGTAGCCGGTGGCCACGGAGATGAAGTCGAACTCGGGATCGAGCGTGACACAGACCCCTTCGACGACCGTCGCGACGCGCAACACCAACGCGAGGTTCGGCGGGAGACGAAGCGGAAACTCGTAGATCGTATCCTCGACCTGCTGGATGATCTGTTGTACCCGATACTGTTCTAAATCCTCACCACGAGCGTCGGCAATGGCGAGTTCCATGACGTTTGACATCACGCCTCGATCCGCGTCGGGGCTGAGCGTTCCCATCTCGATGAGCGCATCGAGGATCGCGTCGGTGTCTTGGGCCGCAACCGCCATGTAGAACTCGATGATTTTCTTCTGTATAAACGGATCAACCCGGCCGGACATCCCGAAGTCGTAGAACACGAGCGTCCCGTCGTCGCGGACCGCGAGGTTGCCCGGGTGGGGATCGGCGTGGAAGACGCCGTCCTGGACGATCATCTGGAGGTACGTTTCCTGAAGCGTGACGGCGAGATCCGTCCGGTCGAGCCCTAACTCGTCGAGATTGTCGACGTCGGATATCTTCGTCCCCTCGACGTACTCCATCGTCAACACGCGGCCGCTCGAGAGGTCCGGACGGGCATCCGGGATCCTGATCCGATCGTTCTCGGAGAAGTTGTTTCCGATCTCGACGAGCATTCCGCGCTCGCGTCCGTAATCCATCTCCTCGCGGATCGTCTTCTCGAACTCGTCGGCGATCGTCTCAAGGGAGAACGACCGCGCATCCCCGACGAACCGCATCAGGATCGGGAGCGACCAGCTGACGACACGGAGATCCGCCTCGACGAGCGGTTCGATCCCCGGCCGCCGGACCTTTACGGCGACCTGCTCGCCGTCCACCTCGGCGACGTACACCTGACCCAGGCTCGCGCCACTTATCGCCTCGGTGTCGAACTCGTCGAACGTCTCGTCGATCGGACCGATATCGGCCTCGATAACCGCCTTCGCCTCCTGCCAGTCCGCCGGCGGCACATCGTCTTGGAGCCGTTCGAACTCCTCGATGTACTCGGGGGGCAGGACGTCGGGGCGCGTCGAGAGCAGTTGCCCGAGTTTGATGAACGTCGGCCCGAGCGTCAGAAGCGAGTTCAGCAGCGACCGGGCGCGTTCGCGCCTCGTCTCGGGGGATACCCGCCGCCGTCCCCCGAACAGGAAAAATCGCTTGCGATCCCGGGCGTAGGCGAGCAACAGCGGGAGGAACTGGTAGGCGACCACGACGAATCGTCGATACGCTCGAAGCATCAGCCACGGACCCCACGGTATTGGGGAGTGGCCCGGTCCGGGACCACCGTGCGTCCGCGACGATTCATCGACATCCCAGCGCTCCCGTCACGAGATGGGGATCCGCTGGCCACCGTCCGCGTCCGACTTCGGGAGCGTAAGCGTCAACACACCCCGCTCTATTGACCCCTCGGCGTCCGCGCCGGTCGCATCCGGGGGGAGCGGCAACTCGGCGTCCAAAAACAGCGCCCGTTCCTCGGTGAGGTACCTGAAATCCCGTGGAGCCGCCTTTTCACGGCGCGCCTCGATCGTCAGCCGCCCCCCCTCGATCGTCACATCGACCGTCTCCGCGGTCGCCCCGGGGAGATCGACGACGAGGAGATACGCGTCGTCGTCCTCCAACAGATCGGCAAACACCGTCTCGGGGAGGTCGGAGAGGGCCTCGCGAAGTTGCATGCGAGCCGGTAGGAGCGCGTCCGCGTTAAAGGCCCCGGTGGCGGACATCGGCCGATTCGTCCGCTTCGGTTCCATCGCTCGGACCCGGACCCGCCGCTACCGGGACGACGGTGACGACGCCCGTCCGTCCGACCGCGTTCCGCCCGTCACGTCGCCACGGTAGACGACGCCCCGTTCACCGTCGACGGTCACGACGCTTCCGTCCTCCAT
>CAZOFL010000152.1:0-4830 GCA_964579035.1 uncultured Natronomonas sp.
CGTGAACGGCAGCCGCCGCCCGGAGCCGATCCCGGTTGCGCGCGAAGAACGCGAGCGTCCGCTCGGGAACGACCGTCGCCGGGTCCTCGAGGGCGTCCGGTTCGACGCGAACGTCGGCGTCGGCGTCGAGGTCGATCCCGGTGAACGCCTCGTCGAGGACGACGACCGTCGAATAGCCCCGGGCGAGATCCGACACGTCCCGGGCGTCCTCGATCAATTCGACGCTCAACTCGGGGACGGCCGCCGTCGCCTCGGAGTACGTCTCGGCGTCGCCCGTCGCGAGACACCGATCCCTGACCCGAACGTCCCGGGGCGAACCGAGCGGTTCGACCCCCGACAGCGCCTCGAGGAGCTCCGGGGTCGGTTCGCGCTCGAGGGCCGCCTCCGCGAACGCCCGGACTTCCTCGATCCGGGCGGCCGACGCGCTCGGGTACAGCGTTTCGAGGCGTTTCGCGCCGTACTCCGTGACCGCCCGCTCCTTGAGCAGCCCGAGCACGGACTCGTACAGCTCCTCGGCCCGATCGGTCGCGAGGAACGCCGCCGAGTCACCGTGTCGGTGCCGGATCGCGGCCCGGGCGATCCGGGCTGCCCGCCCGTCGGTGATCCCGGGCGCCTGAGCGATCCGAGCGACGTCGCCGTCGGCCAACGCCCCGGCCGGGTCCTCGAGTTCCGACAGCCGCTCGGCCGTCTTCGCACCGACGCCGGGAATCGACTCCAGCTCCTCGAACTCCATCTACGGTTCCCTGTGTCGCCCGACGGCAAAATCCCATCGCTCGTCGCTGCTCGCCATCGGTGTCCCGCTGTTCTCCCGATCCGTGTTACCCGTCATCCACCTTCGGATATAAACACCCTCCGTTTGATGGTGTCCCGAGCGAACGCTCCCGTCGGGCGGGAAACGCCGCCGCCCCCTTTTGTATCCCCTCCGTCCCTCCAACCGGAGGCAGACACGTCATGCACCAGACTACGGGTGGAAACGACACGGTCGCAATCGGAATCGTCGCGGCGTTTATCGCCATCACGGCGGCGGCGTGGGCGATCAGCGGTGGGACCGCAACGGCGGGCACCGCGACGGGCGCGGAGGCGACGCTGCTCGGCGTTACCCCGCTCGTCTACGTTCTCGGGGCTGGCATCCTCGCCGGCGCGGCGATCTACGCCATCTGGCCGGCGCTGGAACCCGACGGGCGTTGAGCCGATCGCTTGCGCTTTGCTTATGACGCCGAACCTCGATCGACGATCCGGAACTCGCGGCTTCTGTCCCGAGACCCGCCGTCGTCCGTTCTGAGGGAAACGGGCACACACTTTTCGACGGTCACGGCGGCAAGGCTCACGCCACCTGCGGCCGCACTCGATGCAGGCGACCGGCCGGACCTCATGGGAGCCGCCCGGTTTCGGCAGCGTCCCGCGGCAGGCCCGGTCGCTGTCGCACCCCCGACCGTACGGGGCTACCGCGTCGGCTCGGCGGAGTCTCAGGTCGCGTCGGCTCGGCGGGTGCCCTGTGGTCCCGCTGTTCGTCCTGAGTCGTCATCGCCGCCCCCGCATGGGAGTTCCGCGACTCTTCGTTTTCGCGGGAACGACACATGCACGTGTCACGTTCCGTGTGCATCACCGAACACACTCCTCACAGAACTACATGTACCGCCGGACACGGCTGTCGGATGTATGTATTACCTCCCGATCCGTCGTTGGGTTCGGTGTGCGGTTCGTGCCAGCGGTGAACCGTTTCGACAGCGTTGATCCACCTCACATGAAGTCCGCGATCCCGCTCTGTTTATTGGTGTCGTCCTCGAACACGGACTCGACGGCGCGATCCAAAATCCTGAGCCGCTGTTTCGTGTACTCCCGACAGCCGTACTCGTCGGCGACCTGAATCGCCGTGTCGATGTACTTTTTCACCGAGCCCTCGTGGACGGTGAGGTTCACCCGGCCGCCACACTCCCGGCAGTCGCCGGTCAGCGGTGCCCGCCGGAACTTCTCCCCGCAGTCGAGACACCGGGTCTCCTGCCGCGAAAACGCCCGCAGGTTGCCGATGATATCCGGCAGGAAGTGATACTCGATCACCCGCTCGGCCACGTCGGTCTCGTCGACCGCCCGCAGTTTTCGCGACAGCTCCAACTGGGCGTTCATTTTCTCCATCATGTCGCCCAGCGTCTTGTAGGCCGACAGATCCGGTCCAGCGGCGATGTCGACGGTGTCGTGTGTGTGCTCGAACCCGCGGTACTGTTCGTCCGTCCCGAGGGTATCCTCGCCGATCCGGATCAACTCTTCGACCTCGCCGGGGTCGACCATCTCCCGGGTCGCCTCGTAGAACTCCCGGGGGTACGCCGAGACGATGTCCATGTTGTGGGCCTCGTCGTCGATCTCGGCGGGATCGATGCGGGAGGACATGACAAGGGGTGCGTCCATCTTCCCACCGCGTTGATCGGGCAAAAACGTCTTCGAAAAATTAAGCAACCCATCCATAAGGAGCATAACGCAGTCCTCATCGCCGTCGCACTGACCCGTATACAGCTCATTAACCCGAACGGCATTCGTCCCCTCGACCGTCAGGCAGTACGTGTTCTCTATATTGGATTTTCTATACTCGACCGAACTGACGGTCTCTGTCCCGATTCCGCCGTCCGCTTGAACAGCACCCTGGCTCGGCTCCTGGCTGGTTTGAACGGATCGGACGCCGTTCGAGATCGAACCGGCCGCGCCGCCGGCTTCCCCTCCACCCCCGGCTGGAAGCGTATCCCCGACTTCGAGTTCGCTTGCTGAAACACGTTCTATGCCCCCGTCAAACTGCAACATCGTGTGCTCGGGGGTAACCCGAAGCGTGCGCCCGCCCGCCGTCCCGATCTCGACCACATGCTCCGGTGCGGCGTGTTTCGAAACGTCGGTCACACGTCGATTGACAGCCTGTCCCTCGTCGGTTATCGACGGGACGTACACCTCCGCGTCCAGTTCCTGCACCAGCGTCCCGAAGTCGTCGGTCTCCGGATCGGCGAGCCGTGATTCGACGAACCCTTTTATACACTCGTGGTGCCAGCCCTCCTCGTCCTCGTACCATAGTTTCGTCTCCGGGTGGAAGCAGTTCCGCCGCTTTGCGGCGTGGAAGTACGGATGTGCGTATCCGACGGCGGCCGAGGTAAAACCGACCACTCTCCCGACAACTGCGGCCGAGGTGTGGGGTGCCATCCCGAACACCAACTCCCCGACGAGGTCGTCTCTGGTCTCCAGTTCGTAGTACCGATCCATGCCGTAGTACTGTTCTAAGAGGTCGTCGACGAAATCGGCCGTCCGGAGCATATGTTCTGCGGCCCCATCGGACAGCACCACATCCTGCACCCGCAACTCGACGAGTTGCTCCTCGTGGGTCAGCGGTTGGCCGTGGATGTCCGCCTCGTAGCCGAGCGATTTCAACTGTCCGACCGACACGTCCAGTTCGGCCGCCCGGACCGAGGTGACGGGAAGGTCCGTCATGTCGTAGCGAACGGTGCCGTCTTTGAACGAGGAGACGCCGTTCTTTGCCCGGAGGATCCCCTTCTCGATCGGTTCGGGGACCTTGTGCTTCGAGGACAGCCCTTGGACGCCTTTCAGCACGTCGAAGGCGTTCTCGCGCTCGGAGACGTTCGCGAGCGCCGATCGGTACTCCTCGTTGATGTCCAGCGTCTCCCGTTGGATCGCGTCGGCCTCGCTCTCGCAGTTCGGACAGATCGCCCGTCCCGCCTCGTCGGGTTCGACGTCGATCTCGCAGTTATAACAGACGTAGTGTGGCTCCGTGACTGCGTTGCAGTCCGGACACCGCGCGCGGAACGTCGAACTCGAACACGACGGACACCGCCGCCGTCCGACCTGTGCCTCGAACTCGCCCGGCGTGTCCTGCATCGTGTCGGCGTGTTTTGCGGCCTCGGCGACGTTCCGCTGTGGGCCGCCGGTCTCGCCGATCGGAAACAGGGTGTGAACGGCCGGCGAGAGGTCGCGCTTCTCTGATTTCTCCGGGCGACCCATCCGACAGCCGATCCGCGTCGGGGCCCGCTCGCGGATCTCGAACGGCGCGACCTCGTTGACAACCTTCATGGCGTTCCCGCCGCCGTCCCACCGGCGGGTCTCGGCGGACACCCCTTCCCACGTCCGTTTGAGGTCGTCGGTCACCCCGAGTGACCGGACGAACGGCACCGCGTCCGGAACCGTCAGGGTCTCCTCGCCCTGCTCGTGTTCGACCAGGAGAACTTCCAGCGCTTCCCTGACCGGATCGGTGTTCGACACGACGAGCGTCCGTTCCAGATCGGCCGGCGATTGCGATAGCGCGGCGCCGTCGGCCTCCGCCCAATTCCCGTCGGCGACTGCCTCGGCCAGCGCCTCGAACCGTTCGACGTCGAGGTCGTGCCACAGATACGTGTATTCGGGATGCAGCGGCGCGTCGTACTCCTCGACCCACCGGAGTGCCTGCTCGGCGTCGGGGTGTTCGAGGTCGACGCGGGGGGCGTCCTCGAGCGCCTGGACGTCCGCCCCCGCGGCCTCGAGATCGCGTTTCCACCACTCGGGTGCGTACCCGGCCGGCGAGAGCGGGTGGTTGTTCTCGACAAACTCGCCGTAGTTGACGAGATACTCGCCGAGGTCGAGGATCGCCTCGACGCCGTTGCGGATCTCGAGGGCCTCCTCGGGATCGTCGATCCGCCGCACGTCGCCGTTCGCGAGCCGAACGGTCGGCCCCTCCATCGTATCGACGGGTACCACCCCGGCCGCTTTGCCGGGATGTTCGGTCTTGATCTGCGTTCCGGCCGCCAGGAAGTCGTCGACGAGATGCATCGTCGCCGGATGGACGCCGGCGGTCGCGAAGCCGTGGTT
>CAZOFL010000153.1:0-4622 GCA_964579035.1 uncultured Natronomonas sp.
CGGTGTTTGACGTGTTCGGGGATCGGCTCGTCGAGGTCCATGATGTCGACCCAGTAATCGAGGATCCCCGCTGCGTCGGTCGAATCCGGTCCGGGGCCGTCCCGGTCGGCGCGGGGGACGCCTTTCTCGATGACGACGGCGTCGGCACCCTCGCTGGCGGCGGCCTGCCCCGCCGCGGACCCGGCGGGACCGCCACCGACGATGGCGACGTCTACGCGTTGCATACCCGTGTTCGCGGCCCGGCGGGGCTTAAAACGATTGAACCGAGGCGAACGGCGCGCTTCGGTGCCGCCGCTTTGTCAGTAACTCGGGGACTCTTCGGGGACGCCCTCGCGTTCGTTCAGGACGCGGGCGAAGACGAACAGCCCGTCGGAGAGCCGATTGAGATACGCGACCGCGGCGTCGTTGACCGGTTCGTCGGCGGCCAGCGCAACGGCACGGCGCTCGGCGCGCCGACACACCGATCGGGCGTGGTGGAGCCTTGCCCCCACCTCGCTGCCGCCGGGGAGGATGAAACTCTGCAACGGGTCGAGTTCGTCGTCGAACTGGTCCATCCAGTCTTCGAGTTTCTCGACGTGGTGCTCCTCGATATGTGGCGTTTCGGCGTCGTCTTTGTCGGGGTTCGCGAAGTCGGCTTGGATGATGTGGAGGTGGTTCTGGATCGCTTCGAGCCGCTCGTCGACGTCGTCGTAACCGGAGGGTCTGGTCAACCCGATAAGGCTGTTCACCTCGTCGACGGTCCCGTACGCCTCGATCCGCGGGCTGGTCTTCGAGATGCGGGACATATCGCGGAGGTCGGTCATTCCTTCGTCGCCGCGGCCGGTGTAGATCTTCATGGCTGCTCTCCCGTTCGGTCCGAGGCATCCTAAACCTGTCTGGCTGCACCCTCCCCGATGATGACCGGGCGTTCGTTTCCCCCGGATCGTCGGTTACTCGCTCGGCGCGTCCGGACCGTTCGTCGGCCTGATAAAAACGTATGCGAACACCGCGAAGGCCACCCCCAACCCGAGGCCCCACCGGACGCCGGTTCGGGGGTCGCCGATCGCGAACCCGCCGACGGTCATGAGGACGAACGCGAGCGCGAAGAACGTCGCGGCGCGGATCGCCCCGTTCGAGACGAGGCTTCTGGCCATCCGGTACGGCCGTTAGAACCCTTTACCCTGCAGCTCGCGGGCGATTATCATCTTCTGAATCTCGGTGGTTCCCTCGTATATCTGGGTGATCTTGGCGTCGCGGTAGAGCCGTTCGACGTCGAAGTCGTTGACGTAACCCGCACCGCCGTGGATCTGGACGGCCTCGTTCGCGACGTCGACGGCGACCCTGGAGGCGTACTCCTTAGCCATCGAGGCGAGTTTCGTGTTCGGCGCGCCGCCGGAGTCGACCTCCCAGGCGGATTTCAGCGTCAGGTTCCGGGCCGCTTCCGTGTCCGTGTACATCTCCGCGAGTTTGTGCTGGATGGCCTGGAAGTCGCCGATCGGCCGGCCGAACTGCTCGCGCTCCCCGGCGTATTCGAGGGCCCGTTCGGCCGCGCCCCTCGCGATCCCGACGCCCTGTGCTGCGACGCCGGTCCGCGTCGCGTCGAAGAAGTTCATCTGCTGGAGGAACCCGGCTCCCGGCGCCCCGATCAGGTTCTCCTCGGGGACGCGCACGTCGTCGAGGATGAGTTCGGCCGTATCGGAGGCCCGAATACCCATCTTCCCGGTGATCTTGTCGGCCTCGAAGCCGTCGCGGTCGGATTCGATGACGATCTGTGAGAACCCGTTGTACCGTCCCTCCGCGTCGGGGTCCGTCTTACACAGCGTCACGAAGAAATCCCCGACCGTGCCGTTGGTGATCCACATCTTGTTGCCGTTTATCACCCATTCGTCGCCGTCCTTCTCGGCGCGCGTGCTGACGCTCGAGACGTCAGACCCCGTGTCGGGCTCCGAGATCGCGGCTCCGGATATCGCTTCCCCGCGGGCGACGGGTTCGAGAAACCGTTCCTTCTGCTCGTCGGTGCCGTACTCGGTGATCGCCTCCGTCCCGAAACTCGTCGCGAGGATCGACAGCGCGATTCCGGGGTCGGCGGCGAACAACTCCTCCGCGATGAGCACCGAATCGACGTTGTTGTAGCCGGCACCGCCGTACTCCATCGGGATCGTCGCGCCACACAGCCCCATCTCCGACGCCGCATCGACGATGTCGTGTGGGAACTTCTCCTCGACGTCGTACTCGCGGGCGTTCGGTCGCACTTCGTTGTCAGCGAACCGTCGAACTTCCTCTTTCAACTGTTTTTGCTCGTCGGTAAGGCCGAAGTCCATACGTCAGACACTGGGACGGCACCACATAACAGTTCGCATCAAAAACGACATAAACGGGAACATCGTTCAAACAGTCGGTATATTGTCTCCGTCTCGGTTACCCCAACCATTTCACCCCGAACTGCCGTATTTCCCGATTTCGAGGCTCTCAGGTCGAATCGACGCGTCAGGAAGCCTGATAGGGAAACGTTGAAACGGGTTCCCGGAGTTGGGTAAAACGCTTACAATGGAAATTGACGACATCGAGACCGTCGCGGTTCTGGGGGCCGGTAACATGGGCCACGGAATCGCGGAGGTCGCCGCCCTCGCCGGATACAGTGTCAACCTGCGGGACATCAAAGAGGAGTTCGTCCGGGACGGCTACGAACAGATCGAGTGGTCGCTCGATAAACTGGCCGAGAAGGATCGCATCACCGAGGAGAAAGCCGAAAGCGCCTTCGACAACGTCACACCCTACGTCGACATCGAGGACGCGGTCGGCGACGCCGACTTCGTCATCGAGGCCGTCCCCGAAAAGATGGAGATCAAAAAGGACGTCTACGGCGATGTCGAGGAGTATCTCCCCGAGCACGCCATCATCGCGTCGAACACGTCGTCGCTTTCGATCACCGAACTCTCCGAGGAGACGAACCGGCCCGAGCAGTTCTGTGGGATGCACTTTTTCAACCCGCCGGTCCGGATGCAGCTCGTCGAAGTCATCTCCGGCGGCCACACCGCCGAGGAGACCCTCGAGGTCACCGAAGCACTCGCCGAGGACTTCGGAAAGACCCCTGTTCGCGTTCGGAAGGACTCGCCCGGGTTCATCGTCAACCGGATCCTCGTTCCCCTGATGAACGAGGCCTGTTGGATGGTCTCGGAGGACGTCGCGACCGTCAAGGAGATCGACTCGACGACCAAATTCGACATGGGCCTGCCGATGGGGTCGTTCGAACTCGGCGACCAGGTCGGCAACGACGTGACCTATCACGTCCTCGAGTATATGAACGAGGTGCTCGGCGAAGCCTACGAACCGGCCCCGTTCTTGGAGGAAACGATCGAGGCCGAGCACTTCGGCAAAAAGACCGGGAAAGGGTTCTACGACTACGAGGGCGGCGAGGGCGTGGACATCCCGACCGACGCCGGAAGCGAGGCTATCGCGACCCGCCTCGTCGCCGCGATGGCCAACGAGGTCGGAAACCTCGTCGGCGACGACGTTTCCCATCCGGCGGCGATCGACGAGGCCGTGATGCTCGGGGCGGGCTTCCCCGATGGCCCCGCCAAGATGGCCGATGCCGCCGGCCTCGAGACGCTCGTCGAGACGCTCGAAGAGCTCCACGAGGAGACGGGCCACCCGCGCTTCGAGGTCTCAGACGGCCTCCGTACGGCCGCCGCGGAGGGTGGCTTCCACGGGAGTGGGGACGAGGGCGACACACCCGAGTTCACGAACGTCGAGGTCCGATACCCCGGCGACAAGGTCGGACAGATCGTCCTCGACCGCGAGGCGCGCATGAACACGATCAGTCCCGACCTCCTCGAGGAATTCGGGGAGGCCGTCGACCTCCTCGAGGCCGACGACGGGGTCAGAGCGCTTCTCATCACCGGCAAGGGTGACCGCGCGTTCTCGGCGGGCGCCGACGTCACGTCGATGGCCGGCAACGCCGAACCGCTCGAGGCGATCGAGCTCTCGCGAACCGGCCAGCGAACCTTCGGCAAACTCGAAAACTGCGACATGCCCGTCGTCGCCGGCATCGACGGCTTCGCTTTGGGCGGCGGCTTCGAACTCGCGCTCTGTTGTGACTTCCGGATCGCCTCCGAGCGCTCCGAACTCGGCACGCCGGAGCACAACCTCGGCTTGCTCCCCGGCTGGGGCGGCACCCAGCGGCTCGGTCGGATCGCCGGCTTCGGCCGCGCGAAGGAGATCGTTTTCACCGCCGAGCGATTCGATCCGGAGACGATGTACGAGTACGGCGTCGTCACCGAAGTCGTCGACAACGAAGCCTTCGAGGAGCGCGTCCACGAGTTCACTGCCGACCTCGCCGCCGGGCCACCGATCGCCCAGAAGCTCACGAAGCGGGCGATGCATCGCGGCTGGAAGGACATCGACGCGGGCCTCGAACTCGAGGCGCAGGCGTTCGGCCACCTCATGGACACCGACGACCTCATGGAGGGAATCACGGCGTTCATGGGCGACGGCGACCCCGAGTTCGAGGGCAAGTAGCGCCCGATCCACAGCGCGGTCGAAACGATCAACGGCATCCGAGACATAGCGACAGTCGATGGTCGGGTCCAGAACGGTGATGACGCTCGCGGGGGTTCTCGGAAGCGTCGTTTTGAGCGTTCTAC
>CAZOFL010000154.1:0-4557 GCA_964579035.1 uncultured Natronomonas sp.
TCCCCTCCCCACTCGCTCCCTTCGGTCGCTCCTTGAGGAAGGGGGCTTAGCGCCTACAAAACAGCTAAGAGCTCACGGCGAGAAGGTACGCCGAGATCCCGATCAACGCGACGAAGAGCCCCAGCGCGAGCAGGCTTCGCGTTCCCTCGGCGGCGACGACCCGGCCGCCGTGCTCGACGACGACGAACAGAAAGATCGCTGACGCCGCAACGAGGAGACAGGCGCCGATCGTGAAACCGACCGTCCGGGCCGTCCACCGGAGCACGCCGGTCGGGAGGGACCGTCCGTCGTCGCGGTTGCTCATGCGACGGGGACCGCTCGTCCCCGCCGATACGACCCGCTCACCATGTTTCGATCCGTCCCTCGCGGATGTCCTCGACACAGCCCCGGCAGTCCGGATGGTCCGGGTCGTAACACGCCGGATGAGCGCTTTCGTCGATCGACACTGCCCGTTTTTCGGCGTGTCGTCGGCAGACGATCCGCGCCCGTCCTTTCTCGTCGGTCGGGAGGTCCGCGAGGGTGGCGGTTTTCGCGTCGGTGTAGGTGCGTTTCGTCTCCTCGTAGCGCTTGCCGACCGCGTTGAACTTCTGTCTGAGGAGCCGTTCGAGGCGACGACGGTTGCTCACAACCCGGTGTAGGGACGCGGGGGTAAAAGAGCCGTCGCCGCTGCGGCGCTCACATCCGTGTCCACTTTCACCCCGCCACCGACGGTTTTTATACCATCAGGAACCAACCGGCGTACGTCTCCCACTGAAAACACGAGGAGACGGAACCACCATGACAGACCTGCGAGAGCACGCGACAGACATACACGAACAGTTCTCCGACAGCCTCGACGTCGACGTCGACGAGATCGAAACACGCCTCGAGACGCTCGTCTCGGAGTACCGCGTCCCGATCGACGAGGCCAGACGGAGCATCGTCTCGACGTACCTCGACGAGGCGGACATGGATCCCGAGGATCTCTCCGGCGGCTCGAGTCAGTCGGCGACCGTCGCCGATATCGACGCCTCCGAGGAGTGGCTCGATCTCACCGTCAAGGTCGTCGACCTCTGGGAGCCGGGGGCCGACTCCATCGCACAGGTCGGGCTCGTCGGCGACGAGACCGGCACGGTGAAGTTCACCAAGTGGGCGAAAAGCGACCTCGCCGAACTCGAGGAGGGCTCGGTGTACCGCCTCGAGGGCGTCGTCACGGACGAGTATCAGGGTCGCTTCTCCGTGAAACTCAACTCCGCCACGACGATCGAGGAACTCGACACAGACATCGAGGTCGGCGACGACTCGACGGAAGTCGAGGGAGCCCTTGTCGACATCCAGTCCGGCTCCGGGCTGATCAAACGCTGTCCCGAGGGGGACTGCACCCGCGTCCTCCAGAACGGGCGCTGTTCGGAACACGGCGACGTCGAGGGCGAGTTCGATCTCCGGATCAAGGGCGTTCTCGACGACGGCGTCGAGATCCACGAGACGATCTTCAACCAGGAATCGACCGAGGAACTGACCGGGATCACGCTCGATGAGGCCCAACAGATGGCGATGGACGCCCTCGATACGGAGGTCGTCGTCGAGGAGATGCGCGAAACGGTGCTCGGCCGCTACTACCGGGTCTCCGGGCCGACGCTCGGCCGGTACGTGCTGGCGAACGACATCGAACGACTCGGCGCGCCGACCGACGCCGAAAGCGTGCTCATCAAAGCGAGGTCGATGTAAATGAGTGCATCCGTCCCCACCCGCGAGGTCGCACGACGCGCCTTCGCGACCGAATTCAACGACGCGACGTACACGTTCAAGGAGTCCGACGACGACCGGGCCCCGGTCTACTCGCTTTTGCCGACCGGCCAGCGGGCCAACCGGGTGTTCGTCGCCGGCACCCTGACCGAAACCGAGGATGTCGGCAACGACTCCGAGTACTGGCGCGGCCGGATCGTCGATCCGACTGGCACCTTCTTCGCGTACGCGGGCCAGTATCAACCGGAAGCGACGTCGGTGCTCAGAGAGACCGAAACGCCGGCCTACGTCACGGTCGTCGGCAAGCCCCGGACGTACGAGACCGACGAGGGCGACGTGAACGTCTCGCTCCGTCCGGAGTCGATTTCGGTGGTCGACGCCGCGACCCGGAACCGCTGGGTCGTCGAAACCGCCGACCGGACGCTCGATCGGATCGGGGCGTTCGACGAAACCAACGAGTACGCCACGATGGCCGAAACACAGTACGATCCGGACCTGTCGGTGTACCGCGACGGCGTCGTCGCGGCCCTCGAGGATCTCGAAGCCGACGAAGAACTCGCCGCGGAGGCCTGAGGGCCGCCGCTCGGTTCGATCTCAGAGGCCGACCGACGAGAGCGCCCGGAACATCACGTCGCCGAACGTCAGCGCCACGAGGAGTCCGGCGAGCATCGGAACGATGAACGGAATCCCGGGCGTGATCCAGACGGCCTCCCGGTCCGGCTCCGAAAGCACGGAGAGCCCCTCGCGAAGCTCCTGGGGCGTCGTTCCGTAGGCGGAATGTTCCGAGAGGAACGCCTCGGCCCCCCACGGATCGCCGTCGATCGGTTCGGTCCCGCCACCGTCGGGGTATCCGTCCCGGTCGTCGCCGATGGATCCGTCGCCGGGGTCCGTCGGATCGACCGGGACCGACCCCCGATAGCGGTCGGGCGCGTCCCGTAACTCGGAAAACCCGAGCCCGCGCCACCGGAGATACATCCGGAGCGCGTCGATGTCGAGGCCGCCGCGGGTGAATCCCGCGGGCGTTTCGAGCAGCCGTCCGTACTCCGACGTGATTTCCGCGACGGAGACGGGGCGGCCAATGAACATAGCGGGCGTGAACTCGCCGCGGGGGAGGTTGCGAACCGCGAGGACGAGGGGGTACAACAGCCCCGTCAACACGGTGTTCGAGAGGATGGTAAACGAGAACACGCCGAACGGTGCCGCGTGGATCGGGTACGCGCCGCCGAGGGCGTAGTACACCGGGTAGACCGGAAAGACGACGGCGAGAGTGATGATCGCTTTTGCGTCCGCCCCGCCGAAGCCGCCGATCCGCCAGAAGACGTAGCCGAGCGGCGCGACGAACCCGAGCGAAAGCGCGGTCCGGACGACGAACAGCCGCCGTTCGAGGCCCGGCGAACCGGAGAGGGCGAACAGATCCCACACCAGCGCGACGACCCCGACGGCGGCGAGCGGAAGCCAGGTCCGGTTCGGGACCCGCCGCGTCCGGAGATCGCGGGCGGCGGCCCACACGAACACGGGGACGGCGAACAGACGCAACAGGTCGGGGCCCGAAGCGATCCCGAACGGTGTGGACGCGAACACGTCCTCCACTGCGCACAGGTCAGTTATAAAAACCCGCGATCACTCACCGGGCCGAACCACGACACCGAGGGCCGCCGTATTACTCGATCTCCACCGGAAGCGGCGGGGCCACCCACCGGCGCTCGCCGTCGACCAGCAACTCGAAGCGTAACTCGGCCTCGCCGGCGTCCGCGGCGGTTATTTCGACACGATCGCCGTCGACCGCCGTCTCCAGGGAGGGTTCTGACTCCGCGGTCGGTTCGACCGACTGTGAGAACTCCCCGTCGGCCCCCAGCGGAATCGCCTCGGCCCCCTCGAGCAAAAACCGCGTCAACCCCGTTCGCGTCTCGCCGGGCGTGAGTTCAAGCGGCGACTGGTGCCAGTGGGAGATGTCCGCCCCGTGCCAGTGGATGTAGGCGATGCGGGCGTCGCCGGCGAACCCGGTCCGGGGTTCGAATCCGGGCTCGACGAACTCGAGGGGGAACGCGGAGCTGAGAAACCGGCCGTTGATCCGGAGGTCCGGGTCCGGGTCGTCCGGCTCCGCTTCGTCCGCCGGCTCGTCGCCGGAGCCCACCCCGAGACAGCCGGCCACGAACGCGGCGACGGCGGTACCGCCCGTCCCGAGTAGGGCTCGTCGTGTGAAATGAGGCGCCATTGAAGGGCTCTATCGTCCGTTCGTCGCCGATCGGATTCAACCTTTCGCGGCTCGGCGATCCGATGCACGGGCGAGAAAGCGGGCGTCTCAGTCCGACCGCTGACAGATGTCGAGGAAGTTCTCGAACACCTCTTCGCCCTCCTCGGTGTGGGCGACCTCGGGGTGCCACTGGACCCCGTAGAGATCGCGGTCGGTGTCGCTCATCGCTTCCGTGGGACAGATGTCACTTCGAGCGGTCCGAACGAACCCATCCGGGACGGTTTTGACCTCGTCGGCATGGCTGGCCCACACCCGCGTTTCGGGTGCGAGCGATCCCACGAGCGGGTCGCTCTCGTCCTCGATCACGACGGTCACGTCGGCGTACCCGCCGTACTCGCCCGCTCCGACCTCGCCGCCGAGTTCGGCGGCGACGAGTTGCATCCCGAGACAGATCCCGAGCACCGGTACGCCGAGGTCGAGGTACTCCGCCGATCGGCCGATCCGATCCATGTCGGGACCGCCGGAGAGGACGATCCCGTCGGCGTCGATCTCCTCCGGCGGCGTGTCGTTGTCGATGATCTCGGTGTCGACGCCGAGATCACGCAGCGCTCGGTGTTCGAGATGGGTGAACTGCCCGT
>CAZOFL010000155.1:0-4470 GCA_964579035.1 uncultured Natronomonas sp.
CCTGGTGGCCGTCCTGGCGGGAGGGACAGTACGTACACTTGCCCATCGTTCCCTGCGCCGGGCGCATGTCGTTCCACTGGCCACGTTCGTCGTGGATGTGGTCGTTGGTCTCGGTGAGTTGCTGTTGGCGCTCCTCGAAGGACATCTCTTTCAGCTCGTCGTGGTCGTTCTCCGAGCCCGGCAACTCGTCGTACGGCACGTCGGGTTCGCCCCACTGGAAGTAGTTGACACCGTACGGACAGGCGACCTGACAGTACCGACAGCCGATACAGATCTCGTAGTTCGTGAGGACGAGCCCGTCCTTTTCACGGGTGTGTCGCGCCCGCACCGGACAGACTTTCTCACACGGTGCGTTGGTGCAGTGTTGACACGGTCGGACGAGGAAGTTCTCCTGTTCGGTGTTCTCGTCCTCGTAGGTGAGGACGTACATCCAGTTCGCACCCGATGACGTCTGGTTTTCCTCGATACAGCCCGTGACACATTCGAGACAGCCGTCACAGCGTTCGAGGTCGATGACCATCCCCATCTGGACGCCGCTTCGGGACGTGTCGCTGACCGCCTCCGCGCCGTACTCGTCGTCCTTGGGGTCGCCCGAACTCGCCGAGGCGACGCCGCCGAGACCGAGTGCCGCAGCCCCGGCACCCATCTTCTTCATCGTGTCCCGCCGGCTCTGGTTCATCTCCGTATCGAGGTTCGAGAGCTGATCGACGACGCTCTCGTCGCCGGTCAGCCGCTGGAAGATGCCGTCGTGTTCGTCCTCCTCTCGGGCCTGCATCTCCTCGAAGGCATCGACCGTCGGCCGGTCGTCGACGTCGAACTCCTCGACAACGGCCTCGTTGTACTTTTCGTGGAACTCCGCCTCGGAAATTTCCCCGTTGATGAGGCGCATGGAGTCTTTGGCCATGTCCATTCCGAGATCGGTGTCGTACTCGGTTTCGTCGAGCATCTCCCGCATCTCGGACTCGTGTTCCTCACCCATCGGGTGGAACGATTCGTCCGCTGTGTTGTCGTTGTCCCCGCAGCCACAACTGCCGTGGTCGCAGGAATCGTCGTCGTTACTCATGTAGTATCACCGTTGAAATCCGAATCCGTGGCTACGCCACGGCCGCGCTCCCGTCCGGACGCTTCACCGTCAGTCATTCGACGATCACCGTACGTCGACGGCCCGGATCGGGTACGAAACTGTATATATAACCGCCACGCCCGCTGAAAGAACGATCCGACGAGGCAACGACCGGAAACGCCGCGTCTGGCCGCCACGCGACGACGGGCGAACCGCCGACGACCTTGATGGCTGGAGGCGCCGGGGGGGACCCGTCGTTCGTTTCGGCTGGTTCGCTCGGTGGCTGAACGTTATGTCTGCCCGGAGTGTGGGCGACCGCTTCCATGCCGGCCGCTCGGGTGCGTTCGTCCCTCGCGAAACCGCTGGGACCGAACGCTGCGGATACGCCGCTGGTTTTTTGACGGGCGCGGGCCGCCGAATCGGCCCCGACCGTCCAGTGTCCGTCGGCGGATTTTCGCTTGTCGGCACCGGGCACTGCCATCAACATTTCCTTTGAGCGAACGGTAATAAAGACTCCCCATTTCCGGCGTAGGCGGGCGGAGTCCGTCGTTTTGACGTTCGGCAGTCTTATTATCTATGATCCACTATTGGAGTGGTTCGTCGCTGCCGGAACGGCGAACTTAACAGACTGCCCCCCGAGGCAACGACAATGACTGACGAGGACGACCACCCCGAACGGGAGGCATTCGATCACGATCCGATGGGACACGCACGGATCTCCGCCGACATGAGCGTCGCCGAACTGGCCGCCGAGTACGGACACGCCGGTATCGGCGCGGCCGATGTCGCCGAGGCGATCGACGTGACGGCGGAGGCGTTCGGACGCGAGGAGACGACCGTCTTTTTCGGACTGGCCGGCGCGATGGTGCCCGCCGGGATGCGGGCCATCGTCGCGGATCTCATCCGCGAGGGCTATATCGACGCGCTGGTGACGACGGGGGCGAACCTGACCCACGACGCGATCGAGGCCATCGGCGGGAAACACCACCACGGAGTCCACGACCACCCCGACTACGACGAGGTCGAGTTCGACGAACAACTCAGGGACGAGGGCGTCGATCGGATCTACAACGTCTATCTCCCGCAGGAGCATTTCACCCTGTTCGAAGAGCATCTTCGGGCGGAAGTCTTCGATGCGATCGGCGAAGACGTCGTCCCGATCGCCGAGTTCACCGAGGAACTCGGCCGCGCCAACGCGGAGGTGAACGAGCGGGCGGGAATCGACGAGGATCCGGGGATCGCCGCCGCGGCGTACGAACACGACGTGCCGGTTCACGCCCCGGCGATCCAGGATTCGGTGCTCGGGCTTCAGGCGTGGCTCCGCTCGCAGGTCAGCGGGTTCTCGCTCGATGCGCTCGCCGATATGTCGCCGCTGAACGACCTGGCCTACGAGGCCGACTCGACGGCGGCGATGGTCGTCGGCGGCGGCGTCCCGAAGAACTACGTCCTCCAGACGATGCTCGTCACGCCCGGTGCCTACGACTACGCGGTGCAGTTGACGATGGATCCGCCACAGACGGGCGGGCTTTCGGGAGCGACGCTTGAGGAGGCCCGGTCGTGGGGGAAACTGGAGAAAGACGCGAGAAACGTCTCCGTGTACGCGGACGCGACGATCACCCTCCCGTTGGTCGTCGCCGGCGCGTTGGATCGGATCGAAGAGCGCCGGTGAACAGCCGTGGGCGCGGTGGTCCGAGGCTTTTATACGGTCGTCGTGTCGGTACTACCGCACTCCGGACACTGGGTCAACTCCCCCAGCGGCGGGTGCTGGACCGATCCCCACGCGTCGTCGGTCGGCGGCGCTTCGAACCCGCACCGGAGACAGCGGTGGCGTGTGTCCGCGCTCATGTTGTACCATACCACGGAACGGCAGTTAAAACTAATCCACCGCCCGGGAGAACGAACTGCTTTTGCGGACAGTTGTCGAACGAGCGGTATGGATCCGCTGGAGGAGTCGCTACACGAAGCCCCGATCATCGACAAGGACGGCTACGAGTACATGGTCCACCCGATCAGCAACGGGGTTCCCGTGCTCGATCCGGCGCTGTTGCGAGAGGTCGTGGTGAAAGTCATACGGGTCGCGGATCTCGACGTCGACAAGATCGTCGCCCCCGAGGCGATGGGGATCCACCTCGCGACCGCGCTCTCGTTGCAGACGGATGTTCCGCTGATCGTCATCCGGAAGCGCTCCTACGGCCTCGAAGAGGAGGTATCGTTGCACAAGACGACCGGCTACTCCGAATCGGAGATGTATATAAACGACATCGACGCGGGCGACCGCGTGCTCGTCCTCGACGACCTGCTGTCGACGGGCGGCACGCTCGCAGCGATCTGTGACGCCCTCGACGATATCGGCGCGGACATCGCCGACATCGTCGTCGTTATCCGGAAGATCGGCGATTCAGCCCTCGATGACACCGCTTACGAGGCAACGAGCCTCGTCGACATAACCGTCGAGGACGGCGACGTGACGATCCACTGAGAAGCGGCGGGCGACCGACGGCGTCCCGGCCGACGGGTATTTGAATATCCCGCGTCCACGTTACGGTGGCCGATGACGAGCGCTCCGTCCCGAGTCGGTGTAGGCAGCCGACAATGACGAGCCCTATGAGTGCAGAGGCCGCCATTTTTGACGGTAGGTGGCGTCTCTGAGGGTATCTGGGTGTGGCCACAGTAGACATAGGCCCCGGTCAGATACACGCCGAGTAGGTAAACACGGATTTAACAACGTTGCCGAGCAATCATACCGTATGGCCGCCGAAATATCCGACCGGGTTCGAGAAATCGCTGAGGCTCGCGGCCTTCCGGAGTCAGAAGTATTGGAACGGGCACTCGAACGCGGTCTCGAAGACCTGTGGGAGGACCTCGTTCTCGCACAGTACCTCGATGGGGAACTCGACCGCGAGGAAGCCATCGAGTACGTCGGGCGGACGAAAGTCGAGCGAGCGGAGCGAGAGCGTGAGGTCGTCGAGAAAGATGTCGACTGGGGCTTGAACGCGTGACGCTTGCGGCTGTCTCGGACGCAGGACCACTCATTCACCTCGCCGAAATCGATTCCCTCGAACTGCTCGCGACGTTCGACACACTCCTCGTTCCTGAGACGGTTTACACGGAGGTGGACGCCGGTGGCGTTCCGGACGGGTTGGCCGACCTCTCGTACGAACTCGCCGAAGCCGATGAAAGCCGGGTCGGAACTGAAGAACTGGACGCTGGAGAACGCGCCGCGATTGCGGTCGCTGAAGAGCGGGGAGTCGTTCTCCTGACCGACGACCTCGCCGCCCGAGAGGCGGTATCCGACGCGAGCGTCGAAGTACGCGGTTCTATCGGCGTCATCGCGCTCGGTTACGGCCGCGGGTTGCTCGACAGAGACGAAGCGGCATCGCGTATGCGAGCACTCCAGCGTGAGACGA
>CAZOFL010000156.1:0-4450 GCA_964579035.1 uncultured Natronomonas sp.
CCGGCGATCACGACGACCTCGTCGCCGCGGGCGAGTCCGGTCGGGACCAACGCCTCGACCGAGACGGCGCGTTTCCCGGCCGGAACGCGCTTCGATATCCCCGAAAGCGGCGGGGCCGCGATCACGGTCGCCCGCCCGCGCTCGTCGATCTGCACCGAGATGTCCGCGAGATCGAGTTCGGTCCGGAGTCGATCGGCAAAGCGCGTTTCGAGTTCGGAGATCGGGAGATCGGCCGGGAGCCGCCAGTCGCCTGTTTTGATTTCGGCCCGTGTTTCCTCGGAGAGCGGCGGATACCCCTCCATATCGATCACCTCGCCGGCGACCTCGATCCGGACCTCGCCGCGGGAGCCGACGAGTTCGACGACGTCGCTCGACAGCGTCCGATCGCGGAGTTTCTGCCAGGAGAGCCGTTTCGGCACCGACGAGCCCATCGCGTCGCCCTTGGCGTGGGCGTACAGCGAGAGCATCAACACGACGAGCAACGCGACGATGACCCGGAGCCCCACCTCGAGAACGGCCGGATCGTTCAACGCGAGCAACCCGCCGTTGATGCCCGCAAGCGCCAACGCGAGCACGACGACCCCGAAGGCGGGGATCGAAACGCCGGTTACGTATTTAAAAAGGAATCCGAGCCCCCACGAGACGAGCGCCGGAAACATCCCGGTCAGCACGCCGAGGTAAATGCCGAGGAGGATCTCGACTGGAAGCGGCTGCGTCATACCGTCGTCTCGGCGGCCGCTTATATACTATTAACGTAGTCCGATGGGGGTTCAGGACTACTTCGGAACGGTGGGTTATTACTGGTCGGTGGAATACGGTGGCTGTAATGGGGGCATCGACGGCGGATGCGGATGAAAGCGCCACGCCGACGCTGCTGCGGACCCGCGCCGCAGTCGCTCTCACCGGTATCGTCGCTATCCTCTCGATCATCACCGGCATCGTGAACATCGGTGCCACGGAGGTTTCGGGACCGCTCGCTCCGTTCGTTCCGGAGATCGTCGCTCGAACGGCCGGGTTCACCGGCACGATGACCGGATTCTTGATGCTCTTGAGCGTGTACGGCCTCCAGCGTGGCTACCGAGCCGCGTGGTACTCGGCGATGGTGTTGCTTCCGATCACCGGCCTCCAGGGGCTCGCACAGTCCAGCCTACTGTCGCTTCCGCTCGTGGCCGTGTCCGTGCTGGCGATGCCGACCGTGCTGGTGAACCGCCCGTACTTCGACCGAGCCCTCGGTCTCTCGTTGACACAACTCGCGTCCCTGGCCGCGATCGTCGCCGTTCAGGCGTACGGCACCGTCGGAACGTACGCGCTCCGTGAGGAGTTCGCGGACGTCGACACCATCCTCGACGCGTTCTACTTTACGCTCGTGACCGCCTCGACCGTCGGCTACGGCGACATTTCGGCGACAACGCAGTTCGGCCGCCTCTTTTCGATGTCCGTGGTGTTGACTGGCGTCGCCAGCTTCGGCGTCGCGCTCGGGACGCTGCTCGGCCCGCTCATCGAAGCCCGCCTCGCAACCGCACTCGGAAACATGACCGACAAACAACTCGACCTCTTGAAAGACCACTACATCGTCACCGGTTACGGCGATCTGACAGAACCGATACTCGAAAGCCTCACAGGTAACGACGCCGTCGTCATCGTCCGTAATTCCGACGAGGCAAAGCGGCTCCGCGACCGCGGTCACGAAGTCATCACCGCCGACCCGAGCGACGAGGAGCCGCTCCGACGGATTCACATCGAACGCGCCCGCGGCCTCATCGTCGCGACGAACAACGACGCCGAGGACGCGATGGCGATCCTGACCGCGAGGGAGCTCAACCCCGAACTTCGGATCGTCGCGGCGGCGACCGATCGGGAGAACATTCGGAAGCTCAAACGGGCCGGGGCCGACACCGTGTTGAGCCCGGCCGCACTCGGCGGCAAACTCCTCGTTCAGTCGGCGTTCGGAAACAACAGGCCCGAACGCGTCGTCGAAGAAATGCTCGGGTTCGAACCGAAATCGGAGTAAACTACAGCTCCGTTACGGCCTCAAGTGCGATTTCGATCGCCCGCGTGACGTTGTCCTTCGCTTTCTCGGGGAGTTCCTCGTCGTCGGTCTCGCCTTTCTGTGTCCCCTCGACCAGATTGCCGTCGACCGTACAGATCGCCCCCGCGGCGAGCCCCTTTCGACGAGCCAGCGTGAACAGCGCGGCGGCCTCCATCTCGACGCAGAGCAACCCGGCGTCGGACCACGCCGCGACGTATTCGGGGCTCTCGGCGTAGTACGCGTCGTCGGTCGCGATCGGGCCGACGTGGACCGGTGCGTCGCGCGCCTTTGCGGATTCGACGAGCGCCGAGAGGGTATCGTAGTCGGGGACCGCCGGGACGGTCGCCGACTCGTAGCGCTTTGTCGTTCCCTCGTCTTTCGCCGCACCGGTCGCGACGATGGTGTCACCGATCCCGATATCGGACTGGAGCGCGCCGGTCGTCCCGACGCGAACAAACGTCTCGACGCCCACTGCGGCCAGTTCCTCGGCGGCGATGGCGGCCGAGGGCGATCCGATCCCGGTCGAGCAGATCGTCAGTTCGCGGCCCCCGTAGCTCGCGTTGACGAGCTTGTACTCGCGGTTCTGTGCGACGGTCTCGGCGTCGTCGCAGTGGCCTGCGATCCGGTCGACGCGTCCCGGATCGCCCGGGACTAACGCGATATCGGCGACGTCGCCGGGTTCGACCAGCAGATGTGGTTGTTTCGCCATGTTTGAGGCGTCGACGCCGGGGGCCAAAAGTCGGTCGGGTCGCCGGTGTCGCGGGGTGTCGGCCGGACACCGTCCGTTCTTTTGTTGGGGGTTCGGTGCTAGACGAGGACAAACAGGACGAGGTTGTGGACCCCCGGACCGAGCCCGACGGCGACGACGAGGCCCAAAAGCAGGTAGCCCTCGGCGGGTTCGGCGCGGACGTACTCCTCGAAGAGGACGACGACCACGAGACCGAGTGCGATCTTCACGAGCGCGAACAGCCACGCGCCGCCGATGAACTCCGCAGTCGGAAGCGCCGAGCCGGCCTCGATGATGATCCGAGACAGCGGGGTCTGTTCGCCGAAGCCGAGCAAGTCGTAGCCGACCGCGGTCGAAACGCCGTCGAGGGTGTGCCCGAAGACGGCGAGCGCGCCGACGGTGCCCGTCGGATTCGGCCCGCGAAGACGGCGGAGGCCGATCCAGGCGGTGGCCGCGACGACGACGGAGGCCAACAGGATCGCGGCCGAAACGAGCGGTGTGCCCCCGATTCCCCCGGCCGATCCTCCGACGGCGGCGCCGGCGAGGGCGGCGACCAACAGCGCTCCTCCGGCCCCTGCAAGGATCGTCGGCGCGCCGCTTACGGCCCACGTGTCGCCCGGCCGGTCGGCGGCGGCCGCCCAAACGGTCCCCGCGAGGATGCCGACCGAGACGTACACTGCCGGCGAACTAAAAAACGGGGCGACGACCTCCGGCGGGAGATCGGCCTGATACAGCGCGTACAGCGCCCCACCGCCCGCGATCCACGGGGCGAGTGCGGTCACCGTCGCCGCGGTCACCGGCGGCCGGCGCCGATACAGCGCCGCGAGTACCGCCGCCGCCCCGACGATGAGGATCACAAGGTACGGGAGGGTGGGCAGTGCGAAGTCGGCCGGAAGTATCACTACGTCAAACGGGCGGCCGGGCGCTCGAAAGCGTTGCGGTCCGGGGCCGTCCGGGGCCGAACGCAACCCCTTTCTTTCGACCCGCCGAACGGCGGGACATGAGCGTCGATCTCACCGACGAGAAGTTCGAGAAACACCGCGAAGCCGGCGAGATTCTCGCCCAGGTCAGAGACGAGACGGCCGATCGCGTCGAGGTCGGCGCGAGCCACCTCGAGGTCGCCGAGTACGCCGAGGACCGGATCCGAGAACTCGGCGGCGAGCCGGCGTTCCCGGTCAACATCAGCATCGACGAGGAGGCCGCCCACGCCACGCCCGAACCCGGCGACGACTCGACGTTCGGCGAGGAGATGATCAACCTCGACATCGGCGTCCACGTCGACGGCTGGCTGGCCGACACCGCCGTGACCGTCGACCTCTCCGGGAACCCCGAACTGGCCGAAGCCCCCGCCGAGGCGCTTGAGGCCGCCCTCGAGGTGATCGAACCCGGGATCCACACCGGCGAGATCGGCGCGGAGATCGAGTCCGTTATAGACGGCTACGGCTACAACCCTGTCGTCAACCTCTCCGGGCACGGCCTCGGTCACTGGGAGCAACACACCGACCCGAACATCCCGAACCGTGCGGTCGAACAGGGCATCGAAATCGAGGTCGGCGACACCCTCGCGATCGAGCCGTTCGCGACCGACGGCGGCGGCAAAGTGAACGAGGGGTCCGACGAGGAGATCTTCTCGCTCGAACGCGAGGCGAGCGTCCGGAACCGCGACGCCAGACAGGCCCTCGAACAGATCGTCG
>CAZOFL010000157.1:0-4410 GCA_964579035.1 uncultured Natronomonas sp.
GGTTCCCCACCACGACGACACACCGGAACTTCACCCGCCGGCCGGAGTCGGTCATTCGCTGGACCATATTGATGTCCAGGACCTCGTCTTCCAGCCCCGGCAGGAGCTGATCGACGATCTGCGGTTCCTTTAGCGGAAGTCCCGACTGCAGGGCCTCGCGCATCGATGTGATGTCGCCGTCCGCTACCTTCCGTCCGAGCCGCGTACGCGGCTCCCATCCGTTGCTCATAATTCATCCTCCAGGCGCTGTCGCACCTCGTCAAAGTGGGCCGGAAGCTCCGTCGCGTCGAACTCGCCCGCATAGAGGGCCTCGTCGAGTCCCTCCGCGTAATCGGCGATGTGGCTTCCCCGGGTCCGCTGCCAGTCGGCGAAGATATCCTCGCTGTGGGGGATCTCCAGCCCTGCGTCGATTGCACCTTCCTGTACTGCAAACACCTTGTTGCCGGGGGTCGCGGAGTTGAGCCCGATGTCGAGGACGGCCTCGTCGAGGCCGGCGTCGACCGCGCGTTTGCCGGCGAGATAGCCGGTCAGATACGCGGCGGGAAGGTTGCCCGTCGGGGCTTCCCAGCCGAACTCCGAAAGCTCGGCCGAGGTGGCGTTTGCCACCGTTTCGTCACCGTTGACGCCCGTTACGGTCAGCTGCGCCCTGGTGTGGTTGTTGCTCTTACGAGCGACCAGACGTGGTTTGCCGGATTTCAGCAGGCGCAACCTCTGGTGGTAGTTCGTTCGGGCCTCGCGGCGACGCCGCATCGGCACCGTGTATCGTGGTCCTGTCGCCATTATTGTTCACCGTAGTTGTCCGCTATGTATCGGTTCAGATCCGCGACGCTGTCGAACTCGCCGCCGCTGGCTTGGTCGTACAGCTTGCGGTACTGTGATCTGTCGATGTCGCCGTTGTCGCGCAGTTCGCGCAACTCGTTGCGCTGGGCGCGGATACGGCTCCGCCAGTCGTCCTTCGTGTTCTGTCTGCCGCCGGCCTTCCCCTTCCGGGAGCCGTGTCCCTTCTGGTGACCGTAGGCGCGTTTCTTCTGTCGTTTCCGGGCCCGACCGCGGGAGTTACCCTTCGCGGTTTTGGCCTCGATGATCCCCGAATCGATGAGTTCGCGAACGTCGTCGCGCGTGATCGCGTCGGCGATCTCGGCCTGTTCGTCCGGATCGAACCGGATGCGGTTCTCCCCGACGTCGAGGATGTCCGCGGCGAGCCGCTTTTGTGCTTTCAGATCTGTCATCTTATTCGTCGACCTCCCTCTCCACGTAGGTCGGGTTGAGAACGCGGATCTCCGCCTCCTCCGCGAGTTCCTCGATCCGTTCGCGCTTGCGAGCGCCGACCGTCGAGCCGATCCGAACCGCCTCGCGGTCGCCGTCGACGCCCTCGAGGTCGTCCGGGTTCTCGACGCGGACCTCCTCGAAGCCGCTCGGGTGGCGTCCGCGGATCGCCTTCGGCGTCCGGTAGCCGGCTTCGACCGTCGGGCCCTTGCCCTTTATTCCGCGGCGCTGTTTGGAGAGCCCGCCGCGCGGTCGGCGCCACGAACTCGGTGTGCGCTTTTTCATATGGTAGTCCTGCCGGTTGAACTGCGGTTTGCCCTCACGTGAACGCTGCGTGAGCAGTTTCTCCTCGTCGTCGGTGAGATCCGGGGTCTTGTCGGCAAAGCCCCGAGGACGCAGTTCGGTCTCGACGTCCTCGTCGGCTTCCTCGACCTCCTCGGGCGTCTCGTCTTCGACCTCGGCCTCGGTTTCGGCCGCAACCTCGAGGTCGCCGACGTCGGCTTTGATCCGCGCGGCGAGCGCGTTGCCGATGCCGTCGACCTCCGCGAGTTCGTCCTGGGTGAGTTCGCGAATGTCGTCGACGGTCTCGACGCCGGCGTCCCGGAGGCGTTCCGCCTTCGCGTCGCCGACGCCGCTGATGTCGGTTAGCTCCTCGTACTCGTCTTCGGGTTCCTCGTCACTCATTTGGCTTCACCTCGATCCGGCATCCCCGTGATGTAGACGCCGTCCTGGAAGACGCGGGTGTCTTTCCCGGAGACGCGCGTCAGTTGTTCGATGTCGGCCGCCGTCTGGCCGACGTCCTCGATGTTCGGGCCGCTGATAGTCAGCTCCTCGCCGTCGACCGAAACCTCCGTGTCGCCGCGGACGGGCGTCCGACGCGGAGCCCGCTCGCCGAGGAAGTTCTCGATGACGACCTCGCCGTCCTGGGCGGAGACCTGCATCGGGAAGTGGGAGTAAAACACTTCCATGTTGTACTCCCACCCCTCGGTGACGCCGTGGATCATGTTCGTGATGTGGCTCTCGAAGGTCCCGACCGTCGAGTTCGTTTTCGCGTTGTCTTCCTCGGATTCGACGACGACCGTCCCGTCGTCGACCGTCACCGAGATGTCCGGGTACCAGAGGCGTCGCGTGACGGAGCCCTCCGGTCCCTCGACGGTCAACTCGAGGTGGTCCATCGTCGCCGTGACCTCGTCCGGAATGTGAATTTCAGTTTGCATTGTCAGTACACGTACGCGATTACCTGTCCACCGATGCCCTGATCGCGGGCCTCGTAGTGGCTCATGACGCCGTGGCTGGTCGTGACGATGAGCGTCCCGTAGTCACGGGCGGGGAGGTATCGCTTCTCCCACTTCTCGTACTCGTCCGCACCCGCCGAATAGCGGGGTTTGACCGTGCCACACTCGTTGATGGCGCCTTTCAGTTCGACCTCGAATCGCCCGGCTTTGCCGTCGTCGACGAACTGGAAGCCGCCGACGTACCCGCGGTCGTAAAAGACCTCGAGCACCGAGCCGATTTCGTTCGAGGCGGGCTGTATCGTCTGTTCGAGATGGCCGACGCTCTCGGCGTTGTCGAGCCCCGACAGCGCGCTGGCCAGTGGATCGTTGTCCGCCATGATTAGCTGTACTTCCTGAATCCCATGCCACGAGCGATCTCGCGGAAGCACTGTCGGCACAGCCAGATGTCGTACTTGCCGACGAGTCCCTGCTCGCGCTCGCAGCGCTGGCACGATTCGAGCTGGCCGGTCCGTTTTGCGGCCTGCTCTCCCGTCTGTTGTTCGGATTCGCTCATTCTGAGTCCTCCGCTGATACGTCTACGTCGAAGTTCGATTCGAGGAACGCGATCGCGTCCTCGGCTGTCAGCCGGTGCCCGTCGGGGATCTGGCGGGCGACCTTGTCGCGTTTGTGGACGCGGTAGCCCGGCCGAACCATGTTGACCGTCACGTCGAGCCCGAAGATCCCGATCTCGGGGTCGTACTCCTGGCTCGGGAAGTCCGTGTGTTCCTCGATTCCGAAGCTGAAATTGCCGGTCTCGTCGAACTGGGTCTCGGCGAGTTCCGAAAGCGGCAGCGCCGTCTCGAGGAACCCCTCGGCCGCCTCGCCGCGAAGCGTGACCTTGGCGCCGATCGGATCGCCTTCTCGGACGTTGAAATCCTGAATCGTCCGTTTTGCGGTCGTCCGGACCGGCTGCTGGCCCGCGACCTCGCCGAGGATGTCCTCGGCCAACGCGAGCGGTTCACCGCCCCGGCCGACGCCCATGTGGACGACGACCTTCTCGACGGTCGGTTGGCGCATCTCGTGGAACTCGCCCGACTCGGATTCGGAGCTCATTCGTCGTCACCTCCGTCGTCGGCCTCGGGTGCCTCGTCGGCGTCCGTAGCGTCGCCGTCGTCGGAGCCGTCGTCGGTGAAGTTCTCGTCGATGACGACGACGTACTCTTCGATCGTCTCGAATCGTCCGTCGTCGGCATCGGCATCGACCAACACGTTGTTCGGCGAGGATCCGGGGGTAACCTGGATCTCGTCGATCGTTCCGACCCGGCCGGCGTGCGCACCGCTGACGGCCGTGACGAGCGCGCCCTCCTCGTAGGTGAAGTGGGCGACGATCTCGTCGTCCGCTCGCGGGCTTTGCCCGCTCGCATGGTCGGAGGAGCTTTGCTCCTCTCTATCATCGTTCGAGACGACGATCGAGTCGTTCCCGTCGTAGGCGGTCGCGTCCTCGACGAGCAGGGTCTCGCCGTTGTGGAGCGACAGCTGCGTGTCGCCGCCGGGAACCTGCCGTTTGCCGACGATCTTCCCGAGCTTCGACCCCGCCGACGCCTCGTCGATCGGGATCAACGAGAGTCGTCCGCCCTCGTCGGGGAACACGCGGTAGTACTCCTCGCGCTCGCGGAACGCCAGGATGTCGAACATCCCGATCGGCTGTCGCTCGTCGGAGATCGGCTGCCCGTTGACCAGGACGCTGTCCTGTCCGAGCGCGTAGCGCGCCTCCTTCTTCGAGTCGACGTAGCCGAGCACGTCCCGCAGAACGATGATGAGGGGAACCCCCGCCTCGCCGTGCGGTCCCGCCGCGGCCTTCGTCGTGTAAGTCTCCTCTTTCCGTTCGACCGGCCACGATTTCGGAACGGCCAGTCGTTTCTGATGTTTCG
>CAZOFL010000158.1:0-1375 GCA_964579035.1 uncultured Natronomonas sp.
CTCGCGTTCTTCGCGCGCAACCGGGATCGGCTCCGGGCGGCGGCTGCCGTTCACGAGGCTGCCGGACTCGAGGCGGGGTCGTCGGTCGATACGGGGACGCTCAATGCAGCGCTCGAACGGCTCGACGACGATGGTGAAGTGATCGACGACGACAGGCTTCGGGCGCTTCAAACGTCGATCGACGACCTCGATGCGGCCGTTTCGATGGCCGAAAACGTCGCGAACGACCGGCTTCGGGAGGCGATCGAGGCACGCGACGTGACGATCGAGGGCGGCGATCTGCTCTCGCTCGTCGAGCGGGGTGCGGGCGTCGACTCCCTGCTGAACCGCGAACTGTCCGAGGAGTTCGCCGAGGCGATCGAGGCGGCCCGCACACACCTCGTCGACGCGATCGGGATCGACGACTACGAGTCCTTGGCCCGGCAGGCGTTCGCCGAGGAGCCGTCGTTTCCGGTCGAACACGACGGGCGCGTGGTCGATCGGCTTCGCGAGGAGCTGATCGGCGATCGGGACCGCCGGGCGGCGCGGATGAAGCGGGAGTTGGCCGAGGAGTTGGGCGACATGCGCGGCCCCGCCGAGTCGCTCGTCGAGGACGCGTTGGAACTCGACGTGGAACTCGCGGTCTCGCGGTTCGCCAGGGATTTCGAATGCTCGTTCCCGGAGTTCGGCGGCGATGGCGTCGCGATCGAGGGGGGTCGGTCACCGCTTCTCGATGTCGCGTTCGAGGACGTCGACCCCGTCGATTACGAGATCGAGGGCGTCTCGCTACTGTCCGGCGTCAACAGCGGCGGAAAAACGTCGACACTCGACTTGGTCGGGACGGTCGTGATCGCGGCACAGATGGGGTTGCCCGTCCCGGCCGAATCCGTCCGAACGCGGCGGTTCGAAGCGCTTCACTACCAGGCGAAAACGCAAGGAACCCTCGATGCCGGGGCGTTCGAGTCGACGCTTCGGGAGTTCGGGTCGCTCGTCGAGGGGGCGGGGCGGCGGTTGGTGTTGGTCGACGAACTGGAGTCGATCACGGAACCCGGCGCGAGCGCGGTGATCATCGCCGGCATCCTCGAGGCGCTTGCCGAGGGCGACTCCACGGCCGTTTTCGTTTCGCACTTGGCTGGCGAAATTCTCGAAGCCACCGAGACCGACGTGACGGTAGACGGGATCGAAGCGGTCGGTTTAGTAGATGGAGAGCTACAAGTGAACCGATCCCCGGTGAAGAACCATCTCGCGCGCTCGACGCCGGAACTCATCGTCGAAAAGTTGGCCGGGGAGGCAAAAAAAGATGGAGGGGAGTTCTACGCGGCGTTGCTCGAGAAGTTCGAGGACGGCCCCGTTTGATACGCCGACGTCGCCCGAGGGTGCGGACTGGCCTGAGACT
>CAZOFL010000158.1:1475-4335 GCA_964579035.1 uncultured Natronomonas sp.
GAGGGTGCGGATTGCCTCGGGTCGAGGGTGCGGATTACCTCGGGTCGAGAGGCCGACCCAAACTGAAAGGTCGGATCTGGATACACATCGACCGCTCCCGAAGGCTTAACACGGCGGCAAGCGTGGTGGAAGTGAAATGGGCGACGACGACATGCTCTCGTGGGACGAATCCGTGTTCCGCGACGAGAGCGTCCTCGAACTCGACTATCTGCCCGACGCGTTCCGTCACCGCGACGAACAGATGGAGTCGCTGAAGTACGCGCTCCGACCGGCGGTCCGGGGCTCCCGACCGCTCAACGTGATGGCCAGGGGTCCGCCCGGAACCGGCAAGACGACGGCCGTACAGAAGGTGTTCGACGAGTTGAGGAACATTACCGATGTCGAGGTCGTCCGGGTGAACTGTCAGGTCGATTCGACCCGCTACGCCGTCTTTTCGCGGCTGTTTGAGGGGTTGTTCGAGTACGAACCGCCAGCATCGGGTATCTCCTTCAAGAAACTTTTCGGGCAGATCACGGACCGGCTGGTCGAGGAAGACGAGGTCCTCGTCGTCGCCCTGGACGACGTGAACTACCTTTTTTATGAAGGGGAGGCCTCGGATACGCTGTACTCGCTGCTCCGTGCCCACGAGGCCCATTCGGGGGCGAAAATAGGCGTCATCGTCGTCTCCTCGGATCTCGATCTCGACGTGATCGAGGAGCTCGACACCCGCGTGCAGTCCGTCTTCAGACCCGAGGAAGTGTACTTTTCGGCCTACGGCGAACGGGAGATCGTCGACATCCTCACCGAACGGGTCGATCGCGGGTTCCGCGAGGAGGCCGTCGGCCCGCAGGTCCTCGATCGGGTCGCGGGCTACACCGCCGACAGCGGTGGCGACCTCCGGGTCGGAATCGATCTCCTCCGTCGCGCCGGGCTCAACGCCGAGATGCGTGGTTCGACCGAGGTCGGCGTCGACGACGTCGACTCGGCCTATCAAAAGGCGAAGTATATTCACCTATCCAGACACCTCCGGGGGCTCTCGGAGTCGGAGCGGGCGCTGGTTCGGGTGCTCGCCGACCACGACGGCGAGCAGGCCGGCGAGGTGTACGAGGCGTTCAGCGAGGTCACGGATCTCGGGTACACCAGATACTCCGAGATCGTGAACAAACTCGAGCAATTGGGGCTCATCGAAACCGAGTACACGAACGTCGAAGGCCGGGGGCGGTCGCGCGCCCTGTCGCTGTCGTACGACGCCGACGCGGTGCTCGACAGGCTCGAAAGCGGTTGAGCCATAGATCCCGAAAGCCGTCCATCCGAGTGTCTACGAAAGCGCGTCGGGTCGATCCACCGATCGCCGGAACCGTCACCTATCGGCGGGATCCTCGCCGATCCACTGTTCGGGGACTTGGATCACGTACCGGCCGTTTTCCTGGAGGGCAATGATGTACTCCTCGCGATCGTACAGTTCCATCAGATTGAGTTCATACTGACCCGGTTCGAGGATCTTGATCGATTCGAACTGGTCGTTCAACTGTTCGCGGAGATCGGCAAGGTCAGGCTCTTCGCCGGTCGGCTCGCTCATTACCTCTCCACTCCGAGGGGTATCGGCCGGCGGTGTCTCGGGAGCGACGTCGGCTGGAGAGGCCCGGTCGCTCGGCCCGTCCGGGGACGGCTGGTCGGATCCATCGACGGATCGGTCGTCGAGTTCGTCCGGGGAGACGACGTCCGACCGTGCGCTCGTCTGGGCGAAATCCTCGCCGCGATCTTCGGGCTGGCTCCTTTCGCGGCGGGCGTCCGCGTCGATTATATCGTCGTCATCGTGGCCGTCGCCGTCATCGTGGCCGTCGCCGTCGTCGCGGCGTTGGCCCGCACTCGTGTCGAAACTGCCATTTCCGCCCGTCTCGGATCGGTCGGTTTCGGACGGTTTCGTGTCCCAGTCGTCGGGCCACTCGGCGGCGGGGTCGGGGTCGGCGGCGCCGGCGGTTTCGGTAGCCGTTGATTCAGGTCCGGACGAGACGAGATCCCGAACTCGCGTCGTGGCTCGACCGACCGTTTCCGCGACCGAAGAGGTGTCGGATGCGGGATCCTCCAGTTCAGGCTCCGGGGCCGGTTTCTGGTCCGAGTCGGGAGCGGGCTTCGAGTCCGGATCAGTTCTCCCGGAGTCCCCGGTAGCGGAGTCCGTGAATCCGTCGGCGGGGACAGCCGTCGAACCATCGGAACCCGCGCCCGCGGGCCGGAACTGGAATTTGTTTCCGCCGCAGTCCGGACAGCCCGACAGCATCTCCTTCGAGCCGTCCTCGAACGTGTGACCGCAGCCGGTACACTGGTGTGGCATGGGTTGGGTTCAGGTCCGCGTTATGAGCGTGCTGATGAGCGTTTCGTCCTTGTGGAGCGTCTCGATGCGGTTCGCCGGGCCGATAACGGTCAGTTTGTTCGGCTCGTCACGCCCCATCAGACGACCGAGCAATCCGTTGTCGTTGCTTCCTTCACCTGGGTAGCTCTCGATCTCGATGCCGGTGAACCCGTCGGGGTTGATCTCCGACATCGTTACCTCGATCAGTTTCGACTCCTCGTCGGGTTCGAGCCCCTGTTCGAGGATGACGATGTTCCCGTCGTGGACGCCGTCGAGGATGAGTCGGATCTTCTCCATCGTCCGCATCCCCTCGAGCCGCTCGGCGCTTATCATGTCGATCTGGATCCCGTCGATACCGGGATCGCCCTCGTCACCGTCGTCAGCGGTTATTTCAGGCATCGTATCACCCGAAGTACTCCGCTATTTTGTCGTACACTTCGTCCATGTTGTCTCCCTCGAGCGCGGACAGCGGAACAGTTTCGTGCTGTGGGAACGCGTTCGCGATGCGCTGGACGTTCGCGTCCTCGAGAT
>CAZOFL010000159.1:0-4240 GCA_964579035.1 uncultured Natronomonas sp.
CGACCGGCGTATCCCATCCCATGGCAAAGCCACCACAACCGGCGATCAAGCGGGCTGAATCGATCGAGTACGAATCCGTTTCGGCCACGGAAGGGCTTTCGAAGGGCGTACTCGTCGGCCCCGAAGACGGCGCGCCGAACCTCGCAATCCGGCGGTTCGAACTGGAGCCGGGGGCGTCGGTACCGAAGCACACGAACGAACTCGAGCACGAGCAGTACGTCCTCGGGGGCGAGTACGTCGTCGGCATCAACGACGAGGAACACACCGTCTCGGCCGGCGATTCCATCTTCATCCCCGCCGGGACGGTCCACTGGTACCGCAACGACGGCGACGCCCCCAGCGCGTTCATCTGTGCGGTCCCGAACGGCGACGACGCGATCGAACTGATCGAGTAAGACGGAGCGGAGGCGTTTGTCGGTGAGGACGCCGAACCGACTCGGCGTTCGTCGATGCGTCGGCACGGCGGCCCGTACGACGGCGCCGCCGCTACCGTTGCGGCGTCGAAAAAACGGGATAGTGTGACTACGGTTACTGCTGAAGCGCCTTCTCGTACTGCTCTGCAACGTTGTCCCAGTCGACGACGTCGAAGAAGCCGTCGATGAAACTTCCGCGGTCGGGACCGTAGTCGTAGTAGTAGGAGTGCTCCCACACGTCGCAGGCGAGGATCGGGTGGCTGCCCCACAGCGCGCCCTGATCGTGCTTGTCGACGACGAGGTTGCGCAGCTGGTCGGCGACCGGGTCGTACGCGAGGAGCGCCCAGCCGCTCGCGTCACCCGCGGCGGCCTCGAACTCGCCCTTCCAGCCCTCGTAGGAGCCGAAGTCCGCTTCGATGCGGTCGGCGAGGTCACCGGACGGCTCGCCGCCACCGTTGGGATCCATGTTCTCCCAAAACAGCGTGTGGAGGTAGTGTCCACTGCCGTTGTGGGTGACGTTTCGGATCGCACTCGCGGAGGATCCGAACTCGCCGGCGTCGCGGTTCTCGGCGAGCGTCTCCTCGGCGGCTTCGATCCCGTTGACGTAGCCCTGGTGGTGTGTGTCGTGATGCCACGTCACGACCTGCTCGGAGATGGACGGCTCGAGGGCGTCGTACTCGTACGGGAGCGGCGGCAGTTCTGGGTTGGAATGTTCACTCATTTATATCGACCTCTAATACTACTGTTCTCCCGCTACGCTGTTAAAGCTTCATGTAGGCGTGGTACCATACCACTATATCGTGGGGCTCGATCCGTTCCGGTCGGTTATAACTCGTGGGTTGGTGCTCGTTCGTTCCGAGCGCCTCGCGTCGCTCACTCGGCCTCGCTTTCCCCTCTCGCCTTTTCAAACATCGCAAGCGCCCGCTCGCGCCGCTCGCTGTGCTCGACGATCGGTTCGGGATACTCGGGCGCGGCGTTGACCCGCTGTGTCGGCGTCAGTTCGTGCCACCCGTGGATCACGCCGGGGTCGACTCCCCGGAGCTCCGGGACGTACTCGGTTATGTATTCCGCGTCGGGATCGTAGCGTTCCCCCTGTGTCATCGGGTTGAAAATCCTGAAGTAGGGCTGTGAGTCGGTCCCGGTCGAGGCAGCCCACTGCCAGCCGCCGTTGTCGTTGGCCGTATCGTGGTCGACAAGCAGTTCCCGGAAGTGATCGTAGCCGTATCGCCAGTCGATCAACAGGTCCTTCGTTAAAAAAGAGGCGACGATCATCCGGACGCGGTTGTGCATGAACGCCTCCTCGCGGAGTTGCCTCATTCCGGCGTCGACGATGGGGTATCCGGTCTCGCCGCGCTTCCACGCCTCGAGAAGCTCCGTGTCGTCCTCCCACTCGATCGGGTTCTCGTAGCTCTTGTAGTTCGCCGCCACGACTCCGGGGTTGAAATAAAGCACGTGAGTGTAGAACTCCCGCCAGGCGAGTTGGGAGCGGAACTCCTCGACTGACTCCCGCCGCTCGCCCGCGGCCGACTCCAAGGTTTCTCTGACCCGCTTGTCGACCTCTCTGATCCCGATCGTCCCGAACTTCAGGTGCGCCGAGAGCCGCGACGTACACGCCTCGCTCGGGTAATCGCGCGCCTCCTCGTACCGATAGACGTCGTCTTCCAGAAACGAGTCCAGAAGGGTCCGAGCAACGGCCGTCCCCGCCGCCGGCACGTCCGCGCCGGGATCGTCGAAGCCGAGGTCGGACAGCGTCGGGATCGACCCCGACTCGGGGGCCACTTCCCCGGCCGCGGCGAGGTCGGGAACCGGCCGCGGGTCGTCTTTCTCGCGGTCGCGCCACTTCCGCCCGAAGTAGGTGTACACCGAATACGGCTCGCCGGCGTTGGTCGTGATCGATCCCGGCTCGTGACAAATCGCGTCGTGGAACTTCTGTGGGATCGCGTCAGTCTCCTCCAGCGCCGCGTCGACCCGCTCGTCGCGCTCGCGGGCCAGCCCGGAGTAATCGCGGTTCCAGGAGACGTACTCCGCGTCGAGCGCCTCGGCGAGTTCCGGAACGGCCGTCGCCGGATCACCGCGCCGGACGAAAAGCTCCGAGCCCCGCTGGCGGTAGGCCGAACGGAGTTTTCCGATCGCCTCGAGCATAAACGCCACCCGGGGCGCGCCCGCGTGGTCCAACACCGCCTCGTCGAAGACGAACAGTCCGATCGGCCGGTCCGGGCCGTCCGCCAGTCCACGGTTGTCCGCGAGTCGCAGGTCCCGCCGGTGCCAGTGAAGACGCATTGGTATGGGGCTAGTCCGGAAGGGGGGTAAAGCTCCGGGTGGCCGCCGTGTTCTGCTGGTTCGGCCGCTGTCGGTGGAGGGGCGCTCGCTCGGCTACGATCGATCGGATATCGGATGCGCTCTCAAGGGGGAAAGGAAAACGCCTGGCGAACTACTTGTGGGCGTCCAGCATGTCGTAGCTGCGCTCCCACTCGTAGTCGTCGTCGTGGTATCGCTCGGCGAGGGGGTCCTCGGGCATCTCGCCGATAGCCTGCTTCTCTTCGGTGTAGGAGAGACGGCCCTCCTGTTGGTAGTACCGCCCGGTCAGCACCTCGCCGTCGTGGATCGCCAGTTCGGTCTCGTACATCATCTCCGAGGCCTCACGGCGATCGGCGATATCGAACTCGTAGTCGTCGTTCTGCTGGATGTCGATGTAGGGGACGTACTGCTTTGCGTCCTTGTTCCAGGTCGGACACTGCGTGAGGAAGTCGATGTGGGCGAACCCGTTGTGCTTGATCGCCTCGACGAGGATCTCCTGAGCCTGGTTGGGGTTGACCGCGGCGGTCCGGGCGATGTACGACGCCCCGGCAGTCAGCCCCATCGACAGCGGCCGGACGGGGTCCTTCGCGGAACCGTGCGGCTGTGTCTTCGATTTGTGACCCTTCGGACTGGTCGGGGACGTCTGGCCCTTCGTCAGCCCGAAGATCTCGTTGTTGAACACGATGTACGTGATGTCGTGGTTCTCGCGGGCCGTGTGGGTGAAGTGGTTGCCGCCGATCCCGTAGCCGTCGCCGTCGCCGCCCGCCGCGACGACCTCGAGGTCGGGATTTGCGAGCTTCGCGGCTCGGGCGATCGGCAGCGCCCGCCCGTGCAGCGTGTGGAACCCGTAGCTGTCGAAGTAGCTGTTGAGCTTGCCCGAGCAACCGATTCCGGTCACGAGCAGGATCTCCTCGGGGTCCTTGCCGAGTTCGGCCATCGCGCCCTTCAGCGCCTTCAGGACGCTGAAGTCACCACAGCCCGGACACCACGTCGCCTGGGGTTCGATCCCCGGCGTGTACTCGTCGCGTTCTACCTCCCGATCCGAACCGATGGCGTTGAATGCACTCATTGTTAGTCACCTGCCGCGGGGACGAACCGGGTCGTAGGGGTCGGTTCGCCCTCCTCGATGATCGATCTGAACCCGTCGACGATCTCGGCGGGCTCGAACGGGTTGCCGTTGTACTTCAGAAGGCTGTGCATCTTCGGCCCGAACCGGCCGAGTTCGCGCTGTACGAGGCCGCGGAACTGGCCGCTCGCGGTCATCTCGACCACGAGACAGTCCTCGACGGATTCGAGGAACGCAGTCGCCTCGGCTTCGGCGAACGGCATCAGGTCCGAGACGCCCATCGATTTCACGCTGTAACCCGCGTCGTTCAGCACGTCGACGGCCTCCTGGACGGAGCCCTGCTGGCTCCCGAACGTCATGATCCCGTAGTCGGCGTCCTCCGGGCCGTACACCGTCTGGTGGCTCCCTTCGGAGCTGTCGAGATCCTCCCGGATCGAGTCGTGCTTGCCGAGGCGTCGGTTCA
>CAZOFL010000160.1:0-4179 GCA_964579035.1 uncultured Natronomonas sp.
GATCTACTGGGCGTTCCAGCAGGCGACGACGCAGATCGCCGACTTCTTCCCGACGGCGATGCGGACGAACCTCCTCGCGTTCCGGTTCGTCGTGATCGGGGTCCTGTTCCTCGTCGTCCTGTATTATTTGCCCGACGGACTGCTCAGCCGCGATGCGAGCGAGACGGGGGTGAACCGACGATGAGCGCCATCCTCTCGGTTGAAAACGTCCGCAAGCAGTTCGGCGGCATCACGGCGGTCGACGGCGCCACGTTCGACGTCGAGCGGGGGTCGATCACCGGGATCATCGGGCCGAACGGCGCCGGAAAGACAACCACGTTCAACCTCATGAGCGGTTTCTTAAAACCGGACGGGGGGACGATACGGTACGACGGACGGAACCTACAGGACATCATGACTCCGAGCCGCGACGAACGGATCGTCTGGGGAGGCGCCTCGGCGCTGACGTTCGGCGCCGGTGGGGGGATCGCCGGGGCCGGACTCCTCGCCGCAGGCGGGGTCGGAAGCGCCGGACTTGCGGCACTCGGTGCCGGCGTCTACGCCGGGCGAGAACAGCTTACACAGCGACGAGGCGACCGACCGAACAGCCGTCCGTACATGCTCGCGCGCGAAGGGCTTGTGCGCACGTTCCAGATCACCAGAGAACTCTCGGAGATGACGGCACTCGAGAACCTCATGCTCGCCCCACAGAGGCAGGCGGGCGAGAACCTGTTCAACACGTGGTTCCGGCGCGACCGTGTCGCGGCGGAGGAACAGCGCATCCGCGAACGGGCGATCGAACTGCTCGAACTGCTCGAAATTGAGCACGTCCGACACGAACCGGCCGAAAACCTCTCCGGTGGGCAACGGAAGCTGCTCGAACTCGGCCGCGTGTTAATGCTCGATCCGGAGGTGATCCTCCTCGACGAGCCGATGGCGGGCGTGAACCCGACGCTCACGCGGAAGCTCACGGACCGCGTCGAAACGCTCCGTGAGGAGGGGTACACGTTTTGCCTCATCGAGCACGACATGGAGCTCATCATGGAACTCTGTGACACCGTCGTCGTGTTGGACGAGGGGAAAACGTTGCTCGAAGGGACGCCGGGGGAAGTCCAGCAGAATCAACAGGTTTTGGACGCGTATCTTGGAGCATAACGATGGGATCGATACTCGAACGCCTTTCGGACGGATCGAAGCGGGGGCGTGTATGCCGCTGCTGACGGTACAGAACGTCGTCTCCGGGTACGGGGACGCCGAGATTCTTCACGGCGTCGACCTCACGGTCGATCGCGAGGAGATCGTCACCATCGTCGGGCCGAACGGAGCCGGAAAGTCAACCCTGATGAAAGCCGCCTACGGGCTGATCGGGTGTTGGGACGGGACGGTCACGTTCGGGTCGACGGACATCACCGACTATCGGGCGGACGAAGTAACACGACTCGGTATGTGCTATGTCCCCCAACGGGAGAACGTCTTTCCGACGCTTACGGTCCGGGAAAATCTCGAGATGGGCGCCTATATCAACGACGGGGCGACTGAGGACGACTACCGACGCGTATGGGAGCGGTTCCCCATCCTCGAGGAGCGAAAACACCAGAAGGCAGGGACAATGTCCGGCGGACAACGACAGATGCTTGCGCTCTCGTCCGCGCTGATGATCGATCCGGACCTGCTTTTAGTCGACGAACCGTCCGCTGGATTGGCCCCCGATCTGGTCGACGACATGTTCGATCGGCTCGTCAGGATCCGCGAGGAGACCGAAACCGCGATTCTCATGGTCGAACAGAACGCGCGGCAGGCCCTACAGATCTCCGACCGAGGGTACGTCCTCGACATGGGCGAAAACCGGTTCGAGGGTCCCGGTTCGGAGCTTTTGAACAGAGACGAAGTCGCGGAGCTGTATCTCGGCGGCGCGTAAAAGTCACCCCGGTGTTGCCCGGCAGCCGGGACGCTCCGTGGGCCGTCGCCCCCGACGACGCCGAGAGACCCCACCGGAGTCTCTCCCCCGGAAGCCGTCGACGTTCCACAACGTGGGCAAGACGGGGCGAATGTAACGATCACGCTGCCCACCGGGGACACCGTGATGGGGACTCAACTATCAGGCGAGGGCCGAACCGGCCCGAATGATCGTCGCCTCCCCGAACGCGGGTCCGACCAACTGGAGGCCAACGGGCCCCGCCTCCGTTTCGCCGACCGGAACCGAGATCGCCGGCAGGTTCGCGAGGTTCACCGGGACGGTGTTCGCGTCCGCGAGGTACATCTGCAAGGGGTCATCGAGGCTCTCGCCCAACTCGAACGGCGGCACCGGCATCGTCGGCGACGCCAGCACGTCGACGGACTCGAACGCCGAATCGAAGTCCCGTTTCACCCACGCGCGGGCGTCCTGTGCCTTCTTGTAATACTTGTCGTGGTAGCCGGCCGACAGCGCGTAGGTGCCGAGCAGGATCCGGCGTTTTACCTCCTCGCCGAAGCCGAGATCGCGGGCGGCGGCGAAGGATTCGTTCCAGTTGCCGTCGCCGTCGCCCGCCGTCCCGTACCGAACGCCGTCGAAGCGGGCGAGGTTCGAGGAAGCCTCCGACATCGCGATAACGTAGTACGCCTGCACCGCGGTTTCGACGGAGGGGAGAGACACCTTCTCGGTCGTCGCTTCCTGCGCTTCGAGTTCCGCCAACGCGTCGTCGAAGGCGGCCCGGACGCCGTCGTCGGCCCCGTCGAGCAGCTCCGTCGGGACGCCGATCGTCAGCCCCGAGACGTCGCCGTCGGCAGCCGCCACGTAGTCGGTGTCGGCGTCAGCCGGCGGTTCCCGCGTCGTCGCGTCGTTCGGATCGGGGCCGGCGAGGACCTCGAGCAGTTCGGCGGCCTCGGAAACGGTCGGGGCCAGCGGGCCGATCTGTTCGAGGGAGTTGGCGTACGCGACGAGCCCGTACCGGGAGACGAGCCCGTATGTCGGTTTGATACCGACGACGCCACAGAACGCCGCGGGACACCGCACGGAGCCGCCGGTGTCGGACCCCAACGCGAGGTCGGCCTCGCCGGCGGCGACGGCGGCCGCACTCCCCCCGGAGGAGCCGCCCGGGACGCGACCCTCGGCAGCGGGATTCTCCGTCGGCCCGAACGCCGAGGTCTCCGTCGTCGTCCCCATGCCGAACTCGTCCATGTTGGTCTTGCCGACGATCGTCGCCCCCGCGTCCTTCAGCCGCTCGACGACGGTGGCGTCGTAGGGCGGGACGTAGTCGGCGAGGGTGTCGGACCCACAGGTCGTCCGCACGTCGGCCGTCGAGATGTTGTCCTTGATCGCAACGGTGCGGCCCGCAAGGGGGCCGTCACCGCCCTCGATCCGGGTCTCGGTGATGAACGCGTCGTGGCTCATGAGACCTTCGGCCCCTTGAAGTAGCCGTCTTCCGTCTCGGGGGCGTTCCGGAGCGCTTCCTCCTGTGTGAGCCCCTCAGTCACCTCGTCGGGCCGCATGACGTTCGCGAGTTCGGGGTCCGGTTCGACTTCCGGCACGTCGTCGAGCGCCTCGAAATACTCGAGAATATCGGCGAACTGCTCGGTGAACCGTTCGACCTCGTCGTCCTCGAGGTCGACGCGTGCGAGTTCCGCAACGTGGCGGACTTCCTCGTCGTCGACAGTCATAGATGTTGGTCGGTGGGGGCCGTCACTAAGGGTTTCGAATGTCCCGACGGTGTCGCCGCCTCATCCGTCCGCGAGCCGTTCCCGTCCCTTCTCGGTGAGTCTGTAGGTTCCACCGCTGGAGGCGATCGCGATGTACCCGTCCGTCTGGAGGTCGTAACACCGCCTGTCGACCGTTACGGGATGCTGCCCGAGCGCGTCGGCTATTCCCGCAACGGAGCGTTGCTCGCCCCTGGCGAGTACCTCCAGAACGGCAACGTCGAGACCCTGTGTCATCCTGCGTTCGTTCCTGACCGTCTATCGGTATCAGGCTTGCGCTCACCGGAACGACAGCGGCGAGCAAATTGTCGCCTGGAAAGACACAATTTTTAAGTCGAAAGAAAAACAATAGATATTACGAAACGACTTTTCCGGAATCAAAACACATCGATAATGACCGACTCTACTGTCAGACGCCAACGAACGGAGCACGAGAACGAATCCGAGACCGAAGAAAGCGAGAGCGAGGTCGTCTGTCCGGAGTGTGGCGGGAAACTCGCCGCCGACTCCGAGCACGGAGAGACGGTC
>CAZOFL010000161.1:0-4163 GCA_964579035.1 uncultured Natronomonas sp.
TAAAAGGCACAGACGAGCGAGGTCTGGATTCCGTCGACGAGCGTGAGTTTCTCCTCGTCCTCGAAGTCGACCTCCGCGAGAACGATCTCCCGGATGCGGGCGAGTTCCTCGGCGGCGGCTTCCTCGTCTATCTCGTCGTCCTCGTAGTCGGTGACGACCTTGGCGATGGCGATCGTCGCGTCGTCCAACAGGTTGAAAAACAGGCGCGCCGAGTCGTCGCTTTCGGGATCGATATCCTCCTCGCGGAGGCGGCCCAACCAGTTGTTCCACCGCTCTTTCGTGTAGTACTCGCCGGGAGGCGTGCTCATGCCCGAAGATACGGGGGGCGGGGGATATGCCTTTTCCTTGGCGCTCTGGCGGCGCTACCGTTGCTTTTTTGCGTCCCGACCCAGCTCGCGCTCGACGGCGTCGACCTTCTCGCGGGCGCGTTGGTCCCGCGCCCGTTTGTCGTCGATCTTCAGAAACGTGCTGACGCGATCGGCGTCGACGGCCTTGTGCGCCGCGCCGACCGCCGCGAGCAGCGTGTCGATATCGTCGGCTTCGATGACCGTCCCCATCGGATTCGTCTCGTAGGAGACGTCGAACTCCTCGAGGGCATCGACGGCGGCCGCGACCTCACTTGCCATGCTGTCTTCGATAACCGGTGCTACGCTCAGGAGTGCAACGACGCTCATGGGTCCGACGTACGAACGCCGCGGGAATAATCGGTGCGGTCCTCCGGGGGGCTCGCCGCGATCCCCCGGAGGTGTCGTCCCGCAAAAAGGATTATATCCGAGGCGGCGACTGGTTCGGATATGAGCCACGAGACGACGGAGCCCCGACTGCAACGTCGGACGGTCGACGCCAACGGACTCTCCTTTGAGTGTCTCCACGCCGGCGACGGCGACCGGTTGGCGCTGTGTCTACACGGGTTTCCCGACAACGCGGGCTCTATGACGCCGATCCTCCGACGGCTCGCCGACGAGGGGTTCACCGCGGTCGCGCCGTTCATGCGCGGCTACGCGCCCACCGACCCCGCTCCCGACGGTGACTACTCGGCGTGGACGCTCGGCGAGGACGCGATCGAACTCGGCGACAGCCTGAGCGACGAGTTCGGGACCGACGACGCCGTTCTCGTCGGCCACGACTGGGGGGCGGTCGCCGCCTACGCGGCGTCCTGGAACGACGCCGACGCCTTCTCGAAGCTCGTGACGATGGCCGTCCCCCCGGGGTTCGAGCCGCTGTTGTTCGAGTACCCCCGACAGTTCCTCCGGAGTTGGTACATGTGGTTCTTCCAGTTCCCCGACGCGCCCGAGCGCGCCCTTCGCTGGCGGAACTTCGCGCTCATCGACGTTCTTTGGGGAACGTGGAGCCCGGATTGGGACTACCCCGACGCCCGGATCAACGACGTCAAAGAGACGTTCCGGGCGGAAGGAACCGTCGAACACGCACTCAACTACTACCGCGATACCGTTGACATCTCTCCATCGACCTTCATCGGCGACCGCCCGTCTCTCGACGACGTTCCGCCGATCGAAACACCGGCGCTCGTGCTGTTCGGAGACCGCGATGGGTGTATCGGCCCCGAACTGTTCGAACACGCCGACGAGGTGATAGCGGACTCCCGGGTCGTGCGCGTTCCCAGCGCGGGCCACTTCCTCCATCAAGAGCGCCCGGAGGCAGTCGGCGACGAGATCGCCGAGTTTCTGTAGCGGCGTTGACCGGTCTGCCGTCGTGGTTCGGCAGTCGAAACCGCCCGTGTGGCTTTATCACGTTGTCCGTTAGAAAACACCCGTGAGCCCTCCCAACAGGCCCGACCGCAGCCGTGGCGTTTCGCCGGTCGTCGGCGTTGCCCTGCTCGTCGCCATCGTCGTTCTGTTAGCCGTGACGATGGCGACGCTCGCCATCGGGCTCACTCAGAGCCAGATCGACAGCGCCGAACGGGTCGCGTTGTTCGACGACGAGCAGTGCCCGGGCTTTCAGGCCTTCGAGTACGAACCACCGGAGTTCGACGACGTCTACGCCGAGATAAGCGAGAACAACTGTGCGCTGTGGTTGGAAGCGGGAGCTGTCGAAACCGACGGCGATAACCGGATCACGGCGTGGCGCGACATGGGTCCGAACGGCTTCGATGCGACACAGGCGACCGTCGATGACCGGCCGACTGTCGAACACGACTCCGAGCTCGGCCACGACGTGGTCGTCTTCGACGGCCAAAACGAGGACACGACCGATCCGGCCGACAACGACGGTCAGTACCTCCGATTGAACCGAAACGTCGACGAACTGAACATCGATGAGGACAGCGGTCTCGTCGTCGCGAGCGTCATCGAAGTAGAGTCGTTCAACAGAGGGGCCACGTGGACGGTCGGGGAGGCCGGTGTGGACGGCCGGGAGTTCTCGATGCGGACGTGCAGTTCCTTCGATGTAGACGAATGTCAACACGGTTCGCCGGGCGGCGAGTGGCGCGCCCAACACTGGGGAACGGAAGACATTGATTTCACCAGTTCCGCAACCGACGGCGGGTGGGTAACGCTCGTGCACGCCTACGACGGGGGCGAGGTCGAGATCCGTATCAACGGCGAAACGATCGCCACCGAGGCAGTCGAGTTGGACTTGAGCGCAAACCGTGACATCCAACTCGGCCGCTGGGAACGGGAATCCGGCGACCCACACTGGTACTACGACGGGAAGATAGCCGAACTCCTGATTTTTGACCAGGCGCTCAACGACGGGGAAATCGAGAACGTCGAGGGGTATCTCGACGCGAAGTTCGACACCGGACATTGAAAAAACGCCCCTCATCCGTCTCGACGGGGGTGATACGTCATACGGGCTGTTGTAACAGATACCCCGGGGGGCACCCGATACAGTCCGGTGCTCGCCGGCAAAACTACAACACTCCGCCTCAGTCGTACTTCCGGAAGCCGATATCGCGAGCGACCTCGCGGAACGCCTGCCTACACAGGTGGATATCGTATTTCCCGATCAATCCGTCCGTTCGACCGGTCATCCGACAGGTGTGGCTCTGTCCCGTCCGTTCGTCATCTCCGTCCGGCATTAGCGACACAACTCCTCGGCTCGCTTCCGCAGCGCCGGTTCGAGCGATCGATCCTCGGCCAACTCCTCGAGCAGGCCGGTCCCTGAACACTGGTCAAGTCCGTCGATCGCCTGCCGACGGAACTCGCCACGCAGGCCGCTCGTTCGAACGAGGACGGCCAGATTCCGACGCTCGTCCCCCGCGATCAGCTCCCGTATCGCTTTCTTGCGTGCGGTTCGTGTGACGTTCGTCTTGACTGCTTTTTGAAACGCGTTCATGAGTCTCGGTGGGTCGTGATCGGTCCAGCGCTGTTCATCTGAACTCCTTTAGGCCGATGTAGCTGTCCCCGTCGGCGGAGATCCACGTGGTGATCAGCGAATCGCCGGGTGCCGTCGAGTAGATCGTACAGTGGTTCGTCCCGTCTTCGGATGAATCGACGACGGCCCGGCAGTGCTTCGGCGGGGCTGTTTTGGCCTCCGTCTCGACGCCCCGTCCGATACCCAAGGATCGGTCGGACTCAACCGGCAATGACGACCCCCTCCGGGCCGTCCGCCGCGTCCGGTTCCTCGGCTTCGATCGGTTCCTCGAACGTCCGGAGCCGGCAGTCGACCGCGTGCAAGCCGGCATCCAGTTCCTCACCGGTCACTGGACACTCAGGGGGACCGTTCTGCGTCTTTACACGATCGGGTTTCGCTTCGAGCACCACTGTGACTGAGCGCGGATCACTGTCCATGCACTATCACCAACACACCCGAAGATAATATAAATTATTATTTTAAGATAAATATTAATAAGAATGCGGCAGCCATCGCCCCTTTCTGTACGACAGGCCGGGCCTGCATGGACGGTCAAAGTCACGATAGCGTCTGTTCGTCGGGGACGGAAAATCCAATATGCGACCCCAACACGCCGACGCGGGTGCCCGTCCGTCCGGCTCCATAGAGATGCGCCGGCGGGGGTTTTGCGGCTCCCGTGTTCGACGGTGACTCTCGCTCACGCTCGGCGTCGCTGCCGGAGCAGTTCGTTATAAAAACGCGCTGGCGGGGATTTGAACCGAAATCAGACATTCCGGGATGCTCGCTTCGCTGCGCTTCCGGGCTGTGACTGGTAGGTTCAACTCCGGATCGAACTCCTGAACTCAAGA
>CAZOFL010000162.1:0-4049 GCA_964579035.1 uncultured Natronomonas sp.
TGCACGCGGACGTGGTTCCCACCGTCGTGTTGGGTCACGACCGCGAACAGCTCGTTGTCGTTGGGCATTCGTAGGTTCCGACGCCCTGTCTCTTCGCTCACAGTATAAATACGCTCCCCGAGCATTAAAAACATGCGGGAGTGGTGGGACCCAATGACACGGTAGCCGGAGGCGTCGCACGGCGCTTCGACGCGAAGGCCCACGGCTCGGGCTGCAGCGCGACGACGACGCCGTGGGCAACCGACAGCGACGATCCGTGCGACGCGTTGAGATGCCGCCGGAACGGCGTTTCCGATCGGATGTGGCTCCCGGGGTCTACCTCACCACAGCGAAAACGGGGTGGGGGTGGGGGGAAGGCCCGAAACTGTGGGCTGGCTGGAATCCCAGCCATATTAACAAGACGGACGATCAAATATAAAAATTTTGATGGATTTTCGTTCGATAGAAGGCGACTCTCGTCACTCATCGACGGATCCGGCGTATATCCGACAGCGTTGTCCATTCCCCGGTCCTCGATTCGATCGTCACAATCGGGGGTGTCGTTCTCGCGGTTCATCCACATCCTACTCGCTCCCGGAGGGTGGGGGCTTCTCGCCCAACGCGCTAACCGACCACGGCGTCGAATCCTATCGAAGCCTCCGGGGCCAACGATACCCCCGACGCGTCCGGCTCGCAGTCGCCCCGCCCGGGCGGGTGTCCGGCCGGGAACACAGCGAAGCACGGCGGTATCGGTACGGTTTTGTGACACGACCCCGCGCCGGCGAGCATGTCACTGTCACACAGTTCCGGTCCGTTTGACAACCCTTTAGCGGCGCCTTCGAGTTTCCTACTGTAATGAGTTACACGATCGGCCTTGTCGGCAAACCCTCGGTCGGCAAGTCCACCTTTTTTAATGCGGCGACGATGAACGACGTCCCCGAGGGGGCCTACCCCTTCACGACGATCGACCCCTCGATCGGTGAAGCGTACGTCCGCGTCGACTGTGCGGCCCCGGAGTTCGATCACACCTGCACGCCGAACCACGGTTACTGTGCGGAGGGCGTTCGGTTCGTCCCGACGAAACTCGTCGACGTCGCCGGGTTGGTTCCCGGTGCCCACGAGGGGAAGGGCCTCGGCAACCAGTTCCTGACGGATCTCAACGAGGCCGACGTGTTGATCCACGTCGTCGATTTTACCGGCGAGACCGACCTCGAGGGCGAACCGACCGAGGGCCACGACCCACGCGACGACATCGACTTTCTCGAGGACGAACTCGACATGTGGTATCTCGACATTCTCGAGAAGGGTATCGACCGCTACCGATCCGGCTACGGCGGCGAGGAACGCGCGATCGAGGCCGACCTCGCCGAGCAGATGTCGGCCTTCGGAATCTCGGAGGAGGAACTCAAGCAGGTCATCCTCGCGTCGGATCTCGAACTCGACCCCGACGCGTGGGACGACGAGGACCGCGAGGGGCTGGCGCGCGAGATCCGGATCCGGACCAAGCCGATGGTGATCGCGGCGAACAAAGCCGACACCGAGGCGGCCCGCAAGCACTACGCCGAAATCACTGCCGATCCCGACTACGGGCATTTGACGATCGTGCCCGTCTCCGCCCACGCCGAAAAGGCACTCAAAAACGGTGACGAGGCGGGCGTCCTCGAGTACCGCCCCGGCGACGGCGAGTTCGAGATCACTGCCGACCTCCCCGAGGAAAAACGCGCCGGCCTCGAACGGATCGACGCGTTCCTCGACGCGTTCGGCGAGACGGGCGTCCAGCGCGCGATCGAGACGGCGCTGTTCGAGGAACTGGGGGCGATCGCGGTGTTTCCCGGTGCGCGCAAACCCCAAGAGGACGGCACCTTCCTGCAGGACTGTTTCGTCTTCCCCGGCGGATCGACCGCCGAGGAGTTCGCCTACTTCCTCCACACCGACATCGGCGAGGGCTTCCTACACGCCCACGACGTGCGCTCGGGGCGACAGATCGGTGCCGACACCGAGTTGTCCCACCGCGACGTGATCGAAATCACGACGACGAACTGAGCGCGGCGGTCGGACCGCCCCACCACTCCCGGAGGACGCTGCCGGGCGCGAAAGTCCCAATAGCGCGAGTCCCCACCATCCCGTATGGCAACGCGTCTCCCCGCACCGCCGGAGGCCGGGCTGTTGAACGGTCTCCGGTTCGGGACCGACACCATGCGCTTTCTCGACGGCGTGCAAGCGCGTTTCGACGACGGAACCGCGATCCCGATCCCGGGACGACCGCCGCTGGTCATCCTGACTGGGCCGGATCTCGTCGCCGACGCGCTCGAACGCCCCGAGGACTTCCCCCGGATCCCCGCACAGGGTGCGGTGTCGATGATCGCCGAAAAGGGGCTGGTCCAAAGCGAAGGGGAGCTGTGGTCCCAACAGCGCTCCGTTATGGCCCCGGCCTTCGGCGGCAAACAGATCAACGCCTACGCGGACACGACGGGCGAGCGAATCGAAGCGCGGGCAACCCGGTGGGCGGAGGCCGGTGCCCGCGAGACCGACCTCCACTGCGAGATGACTTCGCTCACCGTCCGGGTCGCAAGCGAAATCCTGCTCGGCGAGGACATCGGCAAGGCCCGTGCCGACCAGTTCCACGAGTGGATGGCGGTCGCCGGCGAGGAGTTCGAGTTCGGCATCGAGACCGTCCTCCCCGAGTGGGTGCCGACGCGGACGTCGGATGCGTTCCGCGACGCCGCGACCGGAATCCGGGAACTGAGCGAGGAACTCATCGAACGGCGGCGGGCCGAACTCGAGGCGGGCGAGCGAACCGACGCCTCGGACATGCTCACGATGCTCATCCGGGCCGAAGAGAACCCCGAAGTCGAGTTCCCGGACAACCAGATCCGCGACGAGGTCGCGACCTTCCTCATCGCCGGCCACGAAACGACGGCGCTGAGCCTCACGTACACCCTGGCGCTGCTCTCGTGGAATCCCGACGCCCGCCGCCGGGTTCGTGAGGAGGCACAGGGGGTCCTCGGGGACGGTCCCCTGACTCACGAGGCTCTCTCCGAACTACCGTACACGAAGCGAGTCTACCGGGAAGCGCTCCGGCTGTACCCGCCGGCGTGGGCTGTCTTCCGGCGTGCCGACGGCGACGTGCCCCTCGGCGAGTACATCGTCGAGGACGGATCGGCGATCATCATGCCGCTGTGGTCGATCCACCGCGACGGCCGCCACTTCGAGAACCCGGAGACGTTCGATCCGGACCGATGGCAGCGCCGCGATCCGAACGCCGTCGCGGCGTACCGACCGTTTTCGAGCGGCCCCCACGCCTGCGTCGGCCGCGGCTTCGCGCTGGCCGGCTCGACGCTCGTTCTCGCGCGACTCGTCGGTGAGTTCGACGTCGACGTCCCCGAGTCGGCGCTCGACGATCTCCGATTGACGCCGACGCTGCGACCGGGCGACGGCGTGTCGGCGACGATCACGCCGATCGAGTAGCTCCGCTAGTTGTCCTCCAGAAGGGCGTCGTCGCCGTACTCCCCGCGGAGCCGCCTGAGTTCCTCGCGTTGCTCCAGCACGCGATCCGGGAGGTCGGCGTAGGCGTCCGCAAACAACTCGTCCGGGTCGGGCTCGATGTCGGTGCCGCGCTCGATCGCCTCCGCGACGACCTCCTCGATTTCAGTTTCGATCGTATCGACGGACTCGTCGTCGAGGCTGCCGCGCTCCCGGAGGAACGTCTCCAGCCGCGGGATCGGGTCCCAGCGCTTCCAGCGCTCGACTTCCTCGTCCTCGCGATACACCGAGGGGTCGTCGGCGGTCGTGTGCGCGCCGAAGCGGTACTGGACGGCCTCGACGAGCGTCGGCCGGGTCGCCCGCCCGCTCGCTCCCTCGGGTGGACTCCCGTCCGGATCGCGTGCACGTTCGACGGCTTCGCTGACGGTCTCGTAGGTCGCGATCGGGTCCATCCCGTCGACGCGGACGCCCGGGAAGCCGTAGGCGTTGGCCTTGTCGGCGAACGTCCGACTCGCGGTTTGGGCCGCCGCCGGGACCGAGATCGCCCACTGGTTGTTGTTGCACACGAACACCGCCGGCACGTCGAA
>CAZOFL010000163.1:0-4012 GCA_964579035.1 uncultured Natronomonas sp.
TCTGGAGGTAGTGCGGCGTGCCGCCGTAGATCGCCCACGCGGTGACGGCGGTCTCGGGATCGTACTCCGGGAAGAACTGACGTGCGTCGGCCACGTCGAGGGGTTCGAGATCGATCGTCGCCGTCCGCCGACCGTACAGCGGTGCACTTCCGGAGAGGACCTTGTCTTCCATCACACTGATCGACGAACCGACGAGCACGAGCGTCATCCCCGTCTCCTGTAATTCCATGTCCCAGACGCGCTGAATCCGGGACGGCAGCGACTCGTCCTCCTCGATGAGGAACGGGAACTCGTCGATGACGACGATGGCATCTTCCTCGCCAAGTGCTTCGAGGAGTACCTCCCAGTCGCGGCGGACGTTGCCAAGCGAGGAGAACTGTGCAGTGGCGGTGTCGACGAACTGTTCGAGCTGGTTCTCTGCAGTCGATTCAACCGCTTGGTAGTAAACGGCGTCATCCCGGCCCTCGATGGACTGGCGGACGAGCTCGCTCTTCCCGAGACGCCGGCGACCGTAAATCACGACGAAGTCTGCCGTCTCGGACTCGTAGCAGTCTGTGAGTTGGTCGAGTTCTCTGTCCCGATCGACGAATCGCTTCATACGTCTCTCGACTCGCCCACCTAAATAGAATCTGCGATTTCGGAAATTGCGGTTTCGGAAATTATAATTTCTATATTCTAGTCGAGGGCAACAGACTGCGCGTTGCGAGCACGAAACGGGGCTCGTTGATTGATCAAGCGATTGCTCAGTCCGCGTGCCTGGAACTCTGACAGTGCTCCATGAGTCGGCACGTCCCACACTTCGGCGTGCTGGCGGTACAGATGTCGGCGGCGAAGTCCAGCATCGCGTGCTGGAACTCGCTCTCGCGCTGAGAGGGGGCGAGCGCGTCGGCGAGGCGCGCGAGCGCCCGCGATCTCGAAACGGGACTCGCCCGTGGTGGAGACACCCGCGCAGAAGCGCTCACGCAGCCCGCAGAAGTGCTCGCGCTCGACGCTGGCGACGGCGAGCATCTCAAAGATCCAGACGGATTTCTACGGGAGATTGGCGTCAACCCCGATACCGACAATAAAGAGCTTCCCGACTTCTTGCGGTAGATGGTTCGGCAGACGTTTGCCGGGCAAGAGACAATATCTGCACTGACTGATTTCGGGTACGTCCCCCGCAGTCACATCGCCGAAGTCACGTTCGTCTCTGCTATGAGAACGAGGACACCGGCGAGATGCGAAACGTCGATGTCCCGCGCCATTCAGGGGAGCGGACAGAGGCTCGCTGTCAAAAGCGCCCGCTCGTCGCTTTCGTTTCTGGCACCGTGTTCGACGCCCCGCCGGTTGTGGACGACGGCCGGCGCGTCGAGGGTCTCTTCGGTGTCGTCCTGCGTCACGGTGACTTCGCCTTCAAGCAAGTGGAAGACGTTCTCGCAGTCGTCGTGGACGTGAGGGTCGAACGCCGCGCCGGGGCCGAGGGCGAACAGTTTCACGAGCACGTCGTCCTCGACGACGAGTTCAGCGGTTTCGACGGTGCCATCGTCCGGGTCGATCTGCGGGAGTTCGTTCAGCGTCATGTGGGGTCATCGGCGGCCGGCCAGTTAGTTCTTACAAAAAAACTTAGTTTTTCTCGGGACGTACTCACATAGGAAGCTCGTACTATGCTTTACGAAACCGTTGGTGATCTGGATGTCGAAATCGAAGGCTACGACCTGACCCGACGTGAGCGCGACACGTCCAGCGGCTTCACCCGTGCAACAACTACCGTCTCGTTGCACGGTGATGGCAAGACTGGAAGAGGCGAAGATGTCACCTACGACAACGATGCCCACGACGAACTTCGGGCGATGTCGCAGGAATTTCCTGTTACGGGAACGTACAAGCTGGACAACTTCTCAACTCAGGTTTCGGAGCTAGATCTGTTTCTCGGGAATGAACCGGGCCAGTCCGCGTTTCGAAATTATCGCCAGTGGGCGTTCGAAAGCGCCGCGCTGGATCTCGGTTTGAAACAGGCAGACACGACACTCGCAGACCGACTCGGCCGTGAGTACCGTCCGGTCCGGTTCGTCGTCAGTACGCGGCTGGATGACCCGCCGACTGGTGAGCGTGTCCTCGAGTGGCTCGACCGCGATTCCGCCCTCGAATTCAAGCTTGATCCAACGTCGGACTGGAGCGCTGATGTGATCGCCCGGCTCGCCGCTACCGACGCCGTACGCGTGCTCGATCTCAAGGGGCAGTACCACGGCACGACCGTTGACCAGCCAGCGGATCCCGGGCTTTACAAACGGGTCGTCGAAGGCTTTCCCGACGCACTCATCGAAGATCCAGCATTAACCGATGAGACACGTCCAATATTCGAGGGCCACGAAGGGCGCGTGACGTGGGACTACCCGATTCGGAGCGTCGAAACCGTCGAGAATCTTCCGTGGGAGCCGAAATGGCTCAATATCAAACCATCGCGTTTCGGGTCAGTCAAGGCGCTCTTCGATACGCTCGATTACTGCGACGAACACGGGATACAGATGTTCGGCGGTGGGCAATTCGAACTCGACGTCGGGCGCGAGCATCTCCATGCAATCGCATCGCTGTTCTATCCCGACGCCCCGAACGACGTTGCACCATCGGGGTACAACGATCCGGAGCCGCGTGACGATCTCCCGTCGAGCCCGCTCGATACGCCAGCCGATTCACGCGGGTTCGAGTGGAGGTAATCCGGTATCGAACGCCTGAACGGCACGATCACGGGGCGATGCATCTTGCACCGCAAGCCGCTCGCAACAGGTTGTACAGGCGGTCGAGGCGACTGCCCCGGGGCTTGACCCCGGAGAGGTTCACCCACGCTCCGGGTATGCACCGCTCGAACGGAATGAACGTGGTTTTTTCGGCGCTTGAACCCGTCTCTGCTGCTGTCGATGAGGCCGCCGCTGTTGGCATCCCTCCCGTTCACGCGGAGGGAGATATCAACCATGTTCGATATATGTAACAGAAATGTATGTATTGAGTGGTGGTTCATCACCACGCCGTCAGCGAACGTGCCGCGCGATTCATCCCTACCCTGCTCGCTCCCATCCGGTCGCTCCTTGAGGGTGGGGGCTTCTCGCCCAATCTACTAACTGGTAGGCAAGAACGCAACCGACCACGACGGCTATCCACGGAACAGGGCCACAACCTCATCAATAACTGACGGCTCGACAGCAATCATGTACGAGTGACCAGCCAGAAGTTCTGTATCGGAGTCGGCGATCCGGTCTCCCTCTGGACCAGTGACGACGAGGCTGCCGCGTGGTAGTTTGATCTCGTTAAGCGACCGTCCAACGACTGGCGCATCTGTACTCACTTCGACGCTGATTACCTCTATCTCACCGATGTGACCTTCTACCGTTTGGATGCCACGCTCGATGGTATTGACCGCGACCCGTGCACCACCCTGCTCCGGAAGAAACGTCTCATCGACGAACTCGTCGTACTCACCGGTCTCGTCGTGAACCGTTCGCATTACTGTTCGAATCTCCGGATTGACCTGTTTCGCGATCGAGCAGGCCGCGAGATTCGTCGCCGTTGTATCGGTCAAGCCCGCCACTACATCCGTCTCGTTTAGATCGGCCTGTCGTAAAATCGATGGCCGCGTCGCATCCCCCTGAATCACTGTTGCGATATACTCCTCGGAAATAAGCTCAACTCTATCCGCCCGACGCTCAACAACGACAACATCGTGATCGCGGGCGGCTAATACCCGGGCGACCCGCAGCCCCGTCCGGCCACTTCCAACCAACACAATACGCAATGGGCCCCCCTCGGCGAACGAATCAGAACTACTCATACTACCTCATTCTTGCTGCAGCAAGTAATATCATGATGATCTTGAGAGAGTACTGGGTCGGGTTGATACTTCAGGATCTGCCTGTATAGAAGTCCTTCCGTCGTTTTACCGATGAAGGTTCGGCCCGTGAATTCATTATCACCCGGTGACAGGTGTATATATGAGTGGACAGGATCTCCGGGTTGTGATCGTCGGGGGCGGGCGAGTTGG
>CAZOFL010000164.1:0-3961 GCA_964579035.1 uncultured Natronomonas sp.
GGTACGGCCACGTCCACCCTCATAACGATTCCGGCGCCTTACTCGAGGGCTTTTGGGACGATCTCTCGGCGTCGTCGCCGCTGCATCGGGCCGCCAACAACCTCCTGCGGTGGAGCATCCAGCTCCAGCGCGCCGGTGTCCCCGTCCCCGACGTGAGTCCGGCGTACTCGCCGGGCGCGAAGTGGGGCGAAAACGAGTTCCGGCGGATACTCGACTCGCACGTCGATTTCGAAGCCGTCCCCGAACTGCTCGACGGCACCCAGCCCGGGTTGTTTCTCAGTTCGATCGACGTCTGTGCCGGCACGTTCGAGATTTTCCGCGAGGACGACCTCTCGACCGACGCCATTCTGGCGTCGGCGGCGGAACCACATCTGTTCGAGGCCGTCGAGATCGACGGGAGACATTACTGGGACGGACTGTTCTCGAAGAATCCGCCGATTGTCGACTTCATGCGGGCGGACGACATCGCCGATCCCGACGAGATCTGGCTGATCAAAATCAACCCCCAAGAGCGGTCCGAACCCCCGCGCACGATGGAGGGCATCGACAACCGCCGGAACGAACTCTCGGGGAACCTCTCGACGAACGCCGAAATAGGGTTCATCGAACGCATCAACGGGTTCATCGAGAACGGCTACCTCCCGGACCGATACACCCACACGGAGATCAGACGGATCGGGTTCCCACGGGGCGAAAAGCTCGATTGGCGGACGAAACTCGATCGCGATCCGCGGTTTCTCGATCGCCTCGTCAACGACGGCAAAGAACGGGCGCAGTCGTTTCTCGAAGCGCTCTAGAACGGCCGTCGATTCGACAAGGGTCCTCCGTGGTTGGGAAATCGGTCGTCGTCTCAGAGAACGGCGAGGAACAGCGTCAGCCAGCCGCCCACGATGACGAGCCCGACCAGCATGGCGACGGTCGTATAGCCGATGATATCGCGGGCCCGGAGGTTCGCGATCGCGAGCAGGGGGATCGCCCAGAACGGCTGGATCATGTTCGTAAGCTGGTCGCCAAGCATCTCGATGAGGATCGCATCACGGGGTTGCATGCCCATCTGCTCGGTGATTGCGAGCATGATGGGTCCCATCGCGACCCACTGACCGCCGCCGGAGGGGATGAATACGTTGACGAACCCGGCCAGTAAAACTCCGATGACCGGCCAGGTCATCGGCGTGGCGAACGCGCCGACGAACTGGACCAACAGTGTCGCCAACCCCGTTCCGGTCAGGATGCCCGCGATCCCGGCGTAGAAGGGGAACTGAAAGATGACGCCGGAGATGTTCGTCACACTCTCGCGCATCTGATCGACGAGTGCGGTGGGACGAACCCAAAACAGGACCGCGAGCGTGATGAATAGCGCGTTGATGCTGTTGAGCGTGAGATTCGAGAGACCGCCGGGCTGGAGTATCCACGCGTCGATGACGAAGTAGGCGGGAAACAGCGCGATCGAGAGCCCGATGAGCCGCGAGTTGTTGAGTTTGTCGGCCACCCGATCCCCGCCGGGGGGTTGACTCACCGTGCTCCCGACGCGCCTGTCGGGGTCGTCGAGGGATTGGCCGCCGTCGGCGACCGCCGCCGTGTCGATGTCGTCCGGATCGGTGGCGGCGTCGATCTTTCGGTAGGCTACTGTCGGCAGTTCTCGGATGTTTTCCCTCGGGTGGAGCAGGCCCATCACGACCGGAGTCACGAGCAGCAGCGTCCCCGTCGTCACGATGTTCGCGACGCTGAAGATGGTCTCGGAGATCGGGACCGGCTGGCGGTACTGTGACTCCCAGGCGGCGGGGATGAGCGAGGAGTCGGCCATCATCAGGCTCACCGAGGACGTGAGCCCGCCGTGATACACCATCAGGCTCGTGTAGCCGGCCGCGGCCAAAAGCGGATAGTGGACCTCGATACCCTTTTGTTTGCACTCGTAGCCCACACGCTTGGCCATGATGGCACCGACGATGAGCCCGATCGCCCACGAGATGACGGCGGCACCCATCGCGACGAAGCCGACGAACCAGACGGCGGTGAACTGCGAGTTCGGGATGCGGGCGAGCTTTTCGAGTTGGACGGTGAACTTCGGCGATTTCGCGATGGCGTCGCCGGCCATCAACAGGACGGCGATCGAGGCCATGAACGGCAACAGCGTCCAGACACCGCCGTTCCACGCCCGCATGGTCTGTTGAGGCCCGGCGCCGGTCGCAAGCGCCGCCGCGACCGCGATGAAGGTCAACACGATCGCGATGACGTACGGGTCGGGAACGTACTGTTCGGAGAGATCGGAGAACCGTTCCCCCAACCGACGGAGCATATCCAGCATACGACGGATCATAGGGGCGATCGTGATCAAAACACCGACCGGATGCCGTCGTGATTGTGGATCGAGTCGCTCGGAAATCAACGGGGACGGGGACCACCGGGTACGCTGTGAACCTTTCAGGTCGACCCATCATCCGTTCAGATCGAATCGTCGTGGTCGGCGTTCCCGTCGCTGCCGTCACCGAGTTCGCCGATGAGTTTGCTGAGGTCTTGGCCTTTGCTTTCACCGGGCAAGATGTCTCCGAGCGTCGCTCCGAGGGCTGCTGCGGCCCAGATGACGGTCACGCGGCTGAACTGCTCGATCGTCGTGGGGCTTTCCTCGTGGAGCCGCCCCCACATCAACATCGTTCCGAGGGCGACCAGAAACGAAATGGCGAGCGTCATCGTCAGCCGTTTGGGGATGAATCCGAACACCAGCCGAACCTGAACGTCCCGAATGTCGGTGAAATAGAGGAGACCGCCGACGAGCGTGGCAACGAACAGCACATTGATCGCCAAGAATATCGGGAGCGGCCCGACCGAGAACTCGAGGAACCACTCGGCGATCTCGAAAACGCCGTCCTCGACGAGCAGTGGGAGCGCGAAGATGATCCCGCCGACGAACCCCTCGGCGATGTCTCGGGAGGTGTATTTTTTGATTCGGTCGCGCCCGGGAATGCGTTCGAGCATTCGTCTGGTTTGTCGCACGCCCTGTCGCTCTTCGGAGCTCGAGACGGACTCTTCGAGGTCATCTAACTGGTCGAAAACGTCCTGAAGTTCGTAGGTAGCCCCGCGGTCATCGAAAGTATGCCCATCGGTGTCAGTAGATTTTTCGTCACGATCCATGCGGACTTCTGCCGTGGGGCGTATCTAAAAAGGATGCTGTTTCGTCGGATCAGTAGCTATCAGTCGGGTCGGTGGGGGGCGTGTAATCAGGATACACCCGTCCCCGATGATCCCGCACTCGGTACCGGACCTTCTCCCGACGCTCCCGTTCGATCAGCCGTGATGGTGTTGGCGGTCGCGCTGGCCGCGTTTTTGATCGCCCCCATACTGATACAACGGGTCGGCCTCCCGGGCATCGTCGGGGTCGTACTCGCTGGGACCGCGCTCGGTCCCAACGGGGTCGGCGTGCTCGAACACGGCGAAGCGATCATCCTGTTGGGGAACGCTGGGCTCGTGTATTTGCTTTTTACCGTCGGCTTAGAGCTGGCTTCTCGGACGGTTCTTCAACGCCCCCGGGGACGCCGCGCTGTTCGGACTGTCGAGCTTTTTTATTCCGTTCGCCGCTGGAGCGGTTATCCGTACGTTCGTTCTCGGCTTCGACGTCTGGGGTGCGATGCTTCGCTCGGCGGTCTTCACGTCGCACACGCTGCTCGCGTATCCGGTCGTCAACCGCCTCGATCTTAGAGCGGCACACAGAGATGGAAGTCAGGCCGATGGCACGGCCCGTGCGGTTCGAGTGGGACGACCACAACTGGTCGGGGATACCACACCCTCACGAAAGTCCCAAAGAACAGCGCACAGACCCGAGTACCGTCCACCACAACGGGAATATTGCGTCCGAGGAATCGGTATAATTCTGATTCCTGCGGAGGAAACCCCGTCGCCCACGACGGGGAGGATGTCATGTCAACTGCTGGCGCAACTACACCGGGTTCCGGATGCTCTACCAGAT
>CAZOFL010000165.1:0-3947 GCA_964579035.1 uncultured Natronomonas sp.
GCGTCCGGGTTCTTCCGGACGGTCCCCTCACAGGAGCAGGGAACGTCGACGAGCGTCCTGTCGAACGGCTCGTCACCGAACGGCTTCAGCGAGAAGTTCCTGGCGTCCTGTCTGGTGACGACGATGTTCGACACCCCACAGCGTTCGGCGTTCGACCGCAACGCCGACAGCCGCCCGAGGTTGTTGTCGTTGCCGACGAGTATCCCTCGATCGTCCATCCGAGCCGCGAGTTGGGTCGTCTTGCTTCCGGGGGCCGCACAGCAGTCCAACACGCGCTCGCCGGGGGCCGGATCGAGGGCGAGAGCGGGGACGGCCGACACCTCCTCTTGGCCGTACACCCAGCCGTGGACGAACGGCCAGGAGTTGCCCGGCGACTCGCGGGGACCGAGCCGAAACAGCCCCTCGTGCCACCCGATCCGTTGGTATTCGACGCCCGCCTCGTCGAACGCCCGGCGGACGCGCTCGGGCGTCGTTTTGATGTCGTTGACCCGAACGACCGACGGGAGCGAGCGCTCGCAGGCGTCGTGAAACGCCGACGGGTCGCCGACGATCGGGTCGTATCTCGACAGCGGATCCATGTGGGCAGTCGTCCCCGGGGCGGTTTGTCCGTGTCGGTGTCGGGACGGTCCGGCCGTCGGTGTGCGATCGGCTCACAGTTTAAGTTCCCGCGGCGTGTCCGCCCGCGCATGGCACGCATTCGAATCGCCGACGAGGGGATCGAACTCGACTCGCCGACGCTGATCGAGGGACTTCCCGGTGCCGGGTTGGTCGGGAAGATCGCCGCCGATCACCTCATCAACGAGTTCGATATGACGTACTACGGCGCACTTCACTGTGAGGGGTTACCGCGTGTGGCCGTCTACGAGAGCACCGACTCGGAGCTTCGGCCGCCGGTACGGCTGTACGCCGAGGAAGACCTGGATCTCCTCGTCCTCCAGAGCGACGTTCCGGTCTCGCCGAAGCAGGCGACGGAGTTCGCCAGTTGCGTCACCGGCTGGATCGACACGAACGACGTTTTCCCGCTGTATCTCAGCGGCCTCCCCGAAGAGAAAGACGGGACGCCGGAACTGTACGGCGTCTCGACCGGCGACGGCGAGGCCAAACTCGACGAGGCGGGTATCGTTCCGCCCCGCGAGGGAGGGTTGGTTTCGGGGCCGACGGGGGCGTTGTTGCACCGCGCCGTCGAGACGGGGCTCGACTCGGTCGGATTGATCGCACAGACCGATCCACGGTTCCCGGACCCGGAGGCCTCGCGGGCCGTCCTCAAACACGGCGTCGGCCCGATCGCCGGGGTCGACGTGAACACCGACCGGCTAGTCGAACAGGCGGACGAGATTCAGAACGCGCGCGAGCAGTTGGCAAAACGGCTCCAGAACATGGATCAGGACGAAAGCACACAGGCCCAGCCGATCCGTGGCTTCCAGTGAACTACCTCGGGAACGAGTGGTTCGAGAATCGAAGAGTCTCGTCGTCACGAGAGAGCTTCGTTCCCTCGAACGACCCCGAGGCACTCTCGCTGTATCTCCGTAGATCGCACCACGTCGCCAGCGGAGGCCAAAACATATATTCGATCCCGAAGGAACTCCGGTATGCGACCGATCCATTCGGCCCAACGAGTTGCGGTTCTCGCCGACTCGCAGAACCTTTATCATGCGGCTCACAGCCTCTATTCGCGAAACGTCGACTACACCGGACTGCTCGATGCCGCGGTCGACGGCCGGAAACTCGTCCGGGCGATCGCGTACGTGATCCGTGCCGACTCGCCCGCCGAAGAGGAGTTCTTCGAGGCCCTCCGGGACATCGGCTTCGAGACGAAAATCAAGGACATCAAGACGTTCACCGACGGTTCACAGAAGGCCAACTGGGATCTCGGGATGTGTCTGGATGCGGTCACGCTCGCCGGCAAGATCGACACGTTCGTGCTTTGTAGCGGGGACGGTGACTTCGCCCGGCTGTGTACGCATCTCCGACACGAAGGGGTCCGCACCGAAGTGCTCGGATTCGGCCCCTCGATGGCCGAGGAACTCGTGGAAGCGGCCGATTCGGTCACTGACATGGCCGAGGACGAGGACCGGTATCTGCTTTAGGGGCGGCTCTCGGAAACCGAGACGATCGCCTCGGTCACCACGTCGACGCCCGGTTTGAGCGACTCTTCGTCGACGTCGAACGTCGCCGTGTGATGGCCTCCGGGATGGTCCGTGCCGATACAGAGATACGTCGCCAGTCCACCGTTGTCCTGGACGCGTTGCATCAGGAACGTCGCGTCTTCGCTCCCGCCGATGGAGCCACGTCGGGTGGCGCGCTCGACATCCGGGTGAGTTCTGGCGGCGTCGGTGACGATATCGACGAGTTCCGCATCGCTCTCGGCCGAGGGGGCCTCGCCCTCGACGGTCACGTCCGCGCTGCAGTCGTGGGAGATCGCCGCGCCCTCGAACACCTGCTCGGCCCGACGGAACGTGTAATCGCGGACTGCCGTCGTCTCGCCGCGAACCTCGCCGTGGAGGAACGCTTCCTCGGGGATGATGTTCGTCGCGGTGCCGCCCCCGACCCGACCGGCGTTGACCCTCGATTCGCCGTCGCTGTGGCGCTCGATCCCGTAGAGGTTCGACACCGCCGTCGCCATCGCCTGGACGGCGTTTCGTCCCTCCTCGGGCCGGGCGCCGGCGTGGCCCGGATACCCCTCGAACGTCGTGTAGAACTGCGTGACGGCGAGGAAATCGTCGATGCCGGCGACGATCTCGCCCGTCGGGTAATCGAGCCCGATGTGGATCGCAAAGAGGTACTCGACGTCGTCGAGGTGGCCCGACTCGGACATCGGTTTGGCGCCGCCGATGACTTCCTCGGCCGGCTGGAAGAACAGCTTGAGCGTCCCGGAGAACTCACTCGTTTTGACCGACTCGAGGACGCCGAGGCCGATAGTCGCGTGGGCGTCGTGGCCGCAGGCGTGCATCGCGCCGGTCTCCGAGCGGAACCCCTCACGCGCCGGCTCGTGGGCGTCGTCCGTCGACTCTTCGAGAGGCAGTCCGTCGATGTCGACGCGGAGGCCGACCGTCGGTCCCTCCCCCTGTTCGATCACCGCCACGGCGCCCGTCCACCCGCCGGCAAGCGAATCGAGCACGTCGGGATCGGCCCCCGCCTCACGGGCCCGATCCATCCAGGTTCCGAGCTCGTCGTCGTCGGGTACCGCGAGCCGATCGTCGGCCAGTGCGTCTCGGCCGACGAACAACTCGTCGACGCCGATCCGGTCGAGTTCGGAGACGATCCGGGCCGTCGTCCAAAACTCCCGCCAGGCGGGTTCGGGGTGGCGGTGAAACTCCCTGCGCAACTCGATCAGCTGACCGCGGTCGACGCTCATGGCTGACGGTGGCTCCGGGGAACCATAAGCCCACGCGGTTCCCCGTACGGGGCGGTCACCGTTCTAGGCGGCGTTAGGTTCCCGGGGCTGAGACGCGCTCAACGTCGACGTCGAGGCGGATTCCCTCGGGGAACTCCTGTCCGGCGACGCCGCGGGCGAAGTCGTCGTGGCCGACGACCTCCATCCGTCGCTCGTAGACGGTGTAGGTCCAGTGGCGGAACGATCGATCGCTCGCGTCGAGACGCTTCGATTGCGGGACGGAGATGTCGACCGGGGACTCGGCGTGGGGGCCCCGGAGTTCGACCCCTTTGCGCTCTGCTCGGCGTTTGATGTTCCCGACGACGCGTTCGAGGACGTCCCGATCCCCGCTTTGGATCGTCAAGGTGGTGACGAACGGCATACACTCCCCTGGACGTTCGATCGTCAAAAGCCCACTCATCGCCGACCGACACGGGGCGGCTCCTGGCGGTCCTCCGACACCCATTTATCACATGCCCGTATACGGTGAGACAATGATAGAGGCCACGAGCGCGGGAGCCATCCTCTTTCGCGACACGCGTGGCCGGCGTGAGTACCTGCTGCTCAAATCCCG
>CAZOFL010000166.1:0-3943 GCA_964579035.1 uncultured Natronomonas sp.
CGGCCCGCCTCGAACTCCTCGAAGCGCCACCAGGCTTCCTGGGCGTTGTTGTGCATCTTGTAGTAGACGAGCCCGGTCTCGTGGTTGTACGTCGCCGGGTGCCAGTCGTTGCCGCCCATCCCGCCGGGCATGAACGTCCCGCGACGGCCGTCGTCGATGTGCGGGATCATGTTGAACATGTTCAGCTGCTGGGCACCGGGGTCCGAGCGGGTGATGAGCCGACCGGTGTCGGCGTCCATCGAGTACACCCAGGCCGTCTTGCCGGCGTTGACGACCGTGTCCCGGCTCTCGTCGCGGTGGGGGTACTCGAGATCACGGATGAGGACGCGCGGCGACGCCGTGTCGTAGTCCCACACGTCGTGTGGGGACTCCTGGTGGAACCAGAGTATCTCGCCGTCCTCGGCGTCCATGCACATCGTCCCGCAGGTGTTCCGGTTGGGACCCGGCCGGACCGAGCCGTCGAAGTCCGGTGCCGGGTTGCCGATCGGCATGTACAGCACGTCGCGCTCCTCGTCGTACGTTGCCGTCATCCAGTTCGTGCCGCCCGACTGGTTGTGGGAGTCGCCGACCCACTCCTCCTCGGGGCAGGTTCGGGTCTGCCACTCGATCTCGCCGGTGTCGGCGTCGATCGCACAGTGGAACCCGCGGACGCCGTACTCCCCGCCCGCCGAACCGGTGTAGACGGTGCCGCCCTGAACGATCGGCGCCCACGTCGCGGAGTAGCCGCGCTCGTGGTCCTCGGTCGAGGTGTACCACTCCTCCTCGCCGGTGTATCGGTTCAGCGCGACCATCCCCGAATCCAGCGTCGCCATGAACACCTTGTCCTCGTAGACGGCCGGACCGCGGTTGTTGTCGTCACAACAAAGCACGACGTCCGACGGCACCGCGTACGTGTAGCTCCAGAGCACGTCGCCGTTTCGGGCGTCGAGTGCCTTGATGTGGTTCGGGCCGTTCGATTGGTACATGATCGTCGGATCACCGGGGACGACGATCGGCGATCCCTCCATGCTCGACCCGGAGCCGACTTCGATGTCGTACTCGATTTGGAGGTCGTCGATGTTGTCCTTGTCGATGATGTCGGCCGTCGTGTACCGGTGCATCTCGTAGTTCCCACCGTAGGTCAGCCACGCCTCCGGGTTCTGCCCGGAGTTGCTCAGCATCTCCTGGGTGACGTCGAATCGGGGGATCCGATCGATGTCGTGTTGGTGGGTAACCGACTCGTCGGGCGTTCCGAGTACCCGATAGCCGTTGTCCGTCTCCCGAACGACGGTGTCCTGTGCAGCCTGAACCGCTCTGTCTTCCTCTATTGACATTGTTGTGTGTCTCCGTGTGTTACCGCGCTTTCGGTTCTGCCCGCATGTCGTCCGTTATGTAGAACACGTCGTGGCAGATGTCCTGCTGTTTGACGATCATGATCGCCGCACCGCCGGTCAGTGCGGCCATCAGCTGTCCGTCCGTGAGCGACCGATCCCGCTCGGCCGTCGAAATCTCCCTCGCGGCCAGCGCGAGGAGATACAGTCCGGCGAGCATCCCCTTCGTGTCCCAGTAGGCGTCGTCGAGTATCTCCTCGGTGAGGAGTATCTCCTTTTGCCACAGGTGGATGTCGAGTGTCTGTACCCACAGAAGCGTTCCGCCGGCCGCCCGCTGGTGGAGCGGCGGGACGGAGTCGACGTCGAACTCGACGTCGTACGGGATTTCCGTCGTCGGAACCCACCGTTCGAGCTCTTTGTCGCTGTTGACGACGTTGGCCATCAACGCGAGCTGTTCTCCCTCGTCGAATCCGACGGCTTCGAGTTCCCTGGTGAGGGGTTCGGCCTCGATGAGTCCGTGACCGGTGTTTCGGATGTGTTCCGCGCTGAACCGTGGTGCGTTCCGGTCGACGCTCTCGAAGAAACCGACTTCGAGGAGATGCTCGTACAGCCGCCACCCCGGTTCGACGAGGTCCTCATAGAGGCTCTCCGGCTCCAACTCGCCGTCGGGGACCCCGGACTCCCGAATCTCCGGGAGACGATCGATCCGGGCCTCGAGATCGGCCAACACGGTATCGATGAGTCTCGTGTCGAGCGTCCCCTCGAGGTCCTTGCGGATCACCGCACCCATCGAGGCGAACTCGTCGCTTATCTCGGTCTCTACGTCCGACTGTAACGCCGAAAGCGTCACCTCGTCGCCGACGACCGCATCCTCGACGCCGAGTCGTTCGACCAGTTGTTCCTGCTCTTCCGCCGTCGTCTGAGGATCGGTAGCATATTTCATCGCAGCACCATCACGATATAGTGATGCATACCACAAGTAGTTTATCTAGTGTATCATGACAATAATACACCTATGATTATATGTTCGAGTACGAGTGTTAATCATGATCGTAAGTTATAAATCTTTCAGTAATTCCTGCATATTACAAACATGGTTATGGTTGTTAGGGGGTCCTTAGCGACGATCGTTCCGAAAATATGCTCAGAACCCAACAGGCATACCTTCACAGACGGTGGAAGTTTACATACGCAGTACCGTCCCGCTGCGGCCCCGTTGTATTTATATCCCGTCCGCCGTTTTTCGAAAAGAGGCCGTATGGAACTCACTGTCGAACCACTCACTGACCGCGATCCGGGGCGTGGGCTCTCCGCCGTCAGTCGCCGCCTGCTTTCGGAGTTCGACGCCGAGAGCGGGGACTACTTGTTGATCGAAAGCGCGGATGGCAACCAAGCGATCACACAGATCGCCCCGGTCGACGACGTATCGGAGGGGACGATCCGAACCGACGAGCGGCTCCGGCTGACCGCCGGGGTTGAGGTCGGCGACACCGTCACCGCCGAGTTGGTCGACGTCTCCCCCGCCGACAGCGTCACGGTCGCTCTCCCGCCGGGGTTCGGTGCTGTCGAAAAGCTCGACCTCTCGCTCCGGGACGAACTCATAACGAGGGCCGTCACCGTCGGGCAGGTGCTCCCGATCACTCTCCGGCTCCGCGACCGGGGCAACGCGACCGACCGGACCGTCCCGCTTCGGATCACCGACGCAACCCCCGGCGGCGCCGTTTTGATCAGAGACTGGACGCGGGTTTCCGTCGACCCGGAACCGGCGGAGGGGCTGACCGTCGATGCGGATCTCCCCGGCGACCCGGCCGCCGTCTCCTTCGACGACGTCGGCGGCCTCGACGCCGAACTCACGCAGGTCCGCGAGACGGTCGAACTCCCGCTCTCGTCGCCGGCGCTTTTTAATCGTCTCGGCATCGAGACGCCGAGCGGCGTCCTGTTGTACGGCCCGCCCGGCACCGGCAAAACGCGTCTCGTCCGTGCGATCGCGAACGAGACCGACATCCACGTCGAGAAGGTAAACGGTGCCGCCGTCGTCGCGAGCCGGCCGGGCGAGACGGCGGATCGGCTCCGCGACCGGTTCGAGACCGCCGCCGCGAACAGTCCCGCCATCCTGTTCGTCGACGACCTCGACGCGTTGGCCGGGAACCGCGAGGGCCCGAGCGGGCGGACCGACGCCGGCGCGCTTGTCTCCCTCATCGACGAGTTCGGAAGCGACGGCCGGCTCGTCGTCGTCGGAGCCTCCTCCGATCCGGGCGGGCTGGACCCGACGCTGCGGCGGTCCGGACGGTTCGACCGGGAAATCGAGATCGGCGTCCCCAACCGGGACGGCCGCGAGGAGATCCTTCGGATCCACACGCGGTGGATGCCGCTGGCCGAGGACGTCGATCTCGCCTCGCTCGCCGAACGGACCCACGGCTTCGTCGGGGCGGATCTAAAGACGCTCGCGCGCGAGGCCGCGCTCAACACCCTCCGCCGGAACGGCATCGCCCCCGAGGAGTCGTCGCCGGAGGACGCCGGACTCGCCTCGCTCGCGGTGTCCGCGAGCGACTTCGAGGACGCCCTGCGCGGGATCACCCCCTCCGCGTTGCGTGAGGTGTTCGTCGACGTCCCCGACGCGACCTGGGACGACG
>CAZOFL010000167.1:0-3940 GCA_964579035.1 uncultured Natronomonas sp.
TCGAGGAGGCCGAGGAGAACGCCCCCGCGATCGTCTTCATCGACGAGATCGACTCCATCGCACCGAAGCGCGGCGAGACGAGCGGCGACGTCGAGCGCCGGGTTGTCGCCCAACTGTTGAGCCTGATGGACGGACTCGACGAGCGCGGCGACGTGATAGTCATCGGCGCGACGAACCGCGTCGACGCTCTCGACCCCGCACTGCGGCGCGGCGGCCGCTTCGACCGTGAGATCGAGATCGGCGTCCCGGACAAGGACGGCCGAAAGGAGATCCTGCAGGTCCACACCCGCGGGATGCCGTTGGTCGACGCCATCGACCTCGATCAGTACGCGGAGAACACCCACGGCTTCGTGGGTGCCGATCTCGAGAGCCTGACGAAGGAGGCGGCGATGAACGCCCTGCGGCGGATCCGCCCCGAACTCGACCTCGAACAGGACGAGATAGACGCCGAGATCCTCGAGTCGATGTCGGTCACGAAGGCCGACTTCAAGGACGCGCTGAAGGGGATCACCCCGAGCGCGATGCGGGAAGTGTTCGTCGAGGTTCCCGACGTCACGTGGGACTCCGTCGGCGGACTGGAGGACACCAAAGAGCGGCTCAGAGAGACGATCCAGTGGCCGCTCGACTACCCCGAAGTGTTCGAGGCGATGGACATGAACGCCGCGAAGGGCGTATTGCTGTACGGCCCGCCGGGGACCGGCAAGACGCTCATGGCAAAGGCGGTCTCCAACGAGGCCAACTCGAACTTCATCTCGATCAAGGGCCCGGAGCTTCTGAACAAGTACGTCGGTGAGTCCGAAAAGGGCGTCCGGGAAGTGTTCGAGAAGGCCCGTTCGAACGCCCCGACCGTCGTCTTCTTCGACGAGATCGACTCCATCGCGGGCGAGCGCGGCGCCCGGATGGGCGATTCCGGCGTCGGCGAGCGCGTCGTCTCACAGCTGTTGACCGAACTGGACGGGCTCGAAGAGCTCGAAGACGTGGTGGTGATCGCGACCACGAACCGGCCGGACCTCATCGATAAGGCGCTTTTGCGCCCCGGTCGGCTGGACAGACACGTTCACGTCCCGGTCCCCGACGAGGAGGCCCGACGGGCGATCTTCGCCGTCCACAGCGCGAACAAGCCCCTCGCCGACGACGTCGACCTCGACGAGTTGGCCGCCGAGACTGACGGGTACGTCGGCGCGGACATCGAGGCCGTTTGCCGCGAGGCGTCGATGGCCGCAACCCGGGAGTTCATCAACAGCGTCGACCCCGAGGAGGCCGCAACGAGCGTCGGCAACGTCCGGGTGACCCGCGAACACTTCGAGCACGCACTCGACGAGGTCGGCCCGAGCGTCGACAGCGAAACCCGCGAGCGTTACGAAGAGATCGAAGAGGAGCTCACGCCGAACGACGCGCCGGACGAACCCGAGATCAGCCGCACGTTCCAGTAAGGACGGCGACTGCCGGACCGGATTTTTCGCGACGTCTAAGGCTTTTCGACCCCTGATTCCGTGACAACGCTGTCGAGTAGGTGCGTCGGCGTCGCGTCGTAGGCCGGATTGGCGACCGAAAAGCCCTCCGCGGGCTCGCGCATCACTTCGACGGGCGAGCGAAACTCGTTTTCGAAGATGAAGCCGCCCTCTATCACCTTCTCTCCCGCTCCGACGACCGCCACCGGAACGGCGAGTTCGGCGGCCGTCGCGGCGATCGGAAGCGTGCCGACACGGTTGTACAGCGTCCCGTCGACGATCGAAGACATCCCGATAACCACCCGATCGCACTCGTTTAGATAGTGGCCCGCGGCGCTGTCGACGATGAGCGTCGCGTCGACGCGGTCGATCTCGGCGAGTCGGCGGGCGGTCTTGCGGCCCAGAAACCGCGGTCGGGCCTCGGTAACGTAGACGTCGATGTGGTTGCCCTCACGCGCGGCGAGTTCGATCGCCTCGACGACTGTCGAAGAGTAATCGTGTGTCAACACCGTCGCGCCGTCGGGGAGGAGATCGACGGCGTTGGCCGCGGCCTCGTGTTTCGCGGTCTCGACCGATTCGACGGCGGCTTCGATCGCCGATCTCGCCTCGGCTTTGGCCTCCTCGATACTCCCGTAGGTTCCTCCCTCGACGCGAGTGACGATGTCCCGTTGGGTGTTGTGCAAGGACGCGTGGGAGGGCTGGGCGCGACGGAGCGCGCTGCTGTTTTGATCGACGGAGCGGACGAACTCCTCGACGGTCGCGAACTCCCGCTCCAGGAGTTCCCGGAGTGCCTCGGCAGCCTTGACGGCGACGACCGACGACGAGTGGGTCTGCATCTCTCGGATCTCCTCGACTGTCTCGTCTATCATGCTGGTGAGGTCGACCGGCGAAAGTATATGCCTTCGGGGCCGGCTCCTCCCGCTTTTCGTCCTCAACTGGCCACCCCAGCGTCGGCACCGGTCCTCGAGCGCGCCCCTTATTCGGTTGGCTGCCCAAGGCCACGACGATGAGTGACGGAGCCGTCAGGGAGGCCGGCATGGACGCGTTCGCCACCCTTCACCCGGACGTTCGGGCGGCGCTGTCCGACCGGGGCTTCCGGACGCCGACGGAGCCACAGCGAAAGGCGATCCCGGCGCTCGCGGCGGGCGACCACGGCCTCGTCATCGCGCCGACGGGGTCGGGAAAGACCGAGACGGCGATGTTACCGGTTCTCTCGGCGATCCGGGGGCGAGATCCCACACACGGAATTCAAGCGCTCTACATCACACCGCTTCGGGCGTTGAACCGCGACATGCGCGAACGGCTCGAGTGGTGGGGCGAGACGCTCGGCATCGAGGTCGCGGTCCGACACGGCGATACGACCGACTACGAGCGGGGAAAACAGGCCGACGATCCGCCCGACGTGCTCGTGACGACGCCGGAGACGCTGCAGGCGATGTTCACGGGCACGAAGCTACGGCGGGCGATCGCGGACGTCGAACACGTCGTCGTCGACGAGGTCCACGAACTCGCCGCCTCCAAGCGCGGCGCACAGTTGACGATCGGGCTCGAACACCTCCGCGAGCACGCCGGCCCCTTCCAGCGGATCGGTCTCTCGGCGACCGTCGGCGATCCCGAGGAGGTCGGGAAGTTCCTGACAGGCGACCGCGACTGCCGGATCGTGGAAGTCGAGGCCGGGACGAACATCGACGTGTCGGTTCGGACGCCGACGATCACGTCGGCCGACAGGACGGCCGCCGGCGAGTTGCTGACCGACGCCGAGGTCGCGAGCCACGTCCGGGTCATCGACGAACTTGTCGCCGAGAACGACTCGACGCTGGTCTTCGTCAACACCCGACAGACCGCGGAGGGCCTCGGCTCGCGGCTCAAATCCTACGGGACGGAGATCGGCATCCACCACGGATCGCTGTCGAAATCCGCGCGGATCGAGGTCGAAGACCGGTTCAAGACGGGCGAGATCGACGCGCTCCTGTGTACCTCCTCGATGGAACTCGGCATCGACGTGGGCCGGATCGACCACGTCGTCCAGTACGCCAGCCCCCGTGAGGTGCGTCGACTGCTACAGCGTGTCGGGCGGGCGGGCCACCGCCGCGACGAGGTCTCCTCGGGGACCGTCATCGCGACGACCCCGGACGACACCTTCGAGGCGCTCGCGATCGTCGAGCGGGCGAAATCGGGCGACGTCGAGGCCGCCGGCATCCACCACGCCAGCCTCGACACCGTTGCGAACCAGATCCCCGGGCTGCTCATGGGGTTCGGCGACATGTCCGCGGCCCGCGCCTACGGGATCATCGTCCGGGCGCACCCGTTCCGGAATCTGTCCCGCGAGCAGTTCAAGGCGATCGTCCGGGAACTATCGAGCAATCGGGTCCTGTGGCTCGAGGAGGAAGAGGACAGAATCGAGAAGTCGGGGGGCACCTGGCAGTACTTCTACGCGAACCTCTCGATGATCCCCGACGAGGCGAACTACACGGTCGAGGACATGGCCT
>CAZOFL010000168.1:0-3888 GCA_964579035.1 uncultured Natronomonas sp.
GGACCGAGATCGCCCACTGGTTGTTGTTGCACACGAACACCGCCGGCACGTCGAACACCCCGGCGAAGTTCGCACCCTCGTGGAAATCCCCCTGGCTCGTCGAGCCCTCGCCGAAGTGACAGACGACGACGGTGTCGTCGCCGCGGAGCTTCGAGGCCCACGCCATCCCCGTCGCGTGGGGAATATGCGATCCGATGGAGATGTTCAGCGGCGCGATGTGGTGGTCGGTGAGCGTCGCGTTGCCCGACTCATACCCCATCCAGTAGCGGACGTAGTCGGCGAGGCCGCCGCGGTCGATGACCGAGCCGTGTTCGCGGTACTGATACAACACCCAATCGTCCTCGTTGAGGGCGTACATCGAGCCGAACTGCGAGCCCTCCTGGCCGGCCGAGGAGGCGAACGTGCCGAGACGGCCCTGCCGCTGGAGGCTGATCATGCGCCGATCGAAATGCCGCGAGAGCACCATATCCCGATACAGTTCGCGAAGCCGCTCGTCCGACAGCGGCGGCTCGTAGCCTCGGTCTAGGGGATGGCCGTCGGCGTCGAGCCGCCGGTGGACGTCCGCGTCCTCGAAGTCCATACGGGCACAACCGACGCGAGGGATATAGCTTTAGGGTGGTTCGCGGCGGGCCGGCCTCTCCGTGTTAGCAAACGAAACAGATCTCGAACGTGTGGCCGCACCGACAGCGCTGCGGTCGACACTTTGTTCGCTGCCGATCCCGACCATCCGTTTCGTCGATGCTCGGGGTCGGGTTATCGCCGACCGACTTTACGACCGCGTGTCTCGGCAGACCGACACCACCGACACGGCCGCATATCGGACACGTTACCGTTCCGTCTTCCACGTCGGCGTCCGGACACTCAGCGGACATACGACGACATATGTTGCCGCTATATGTATAGCTATTCCACCGTTCATCGATCCACGGGAATCGGTTTTCCGATCCATACGGGCTCTCTTTTGCCCTTTCGTCGACCGAACGGTCGTGGGTCGGCAGTACGCTCGGCTTACTCCCTGTTTCAGGGGTGATGCCGGGGGTCCTGTGGTGGAGTTTTCGATACAGCACGGAACCGGCGGCCCTTGGAGGTCGTCCGTTTCGATCCGCGAGGCCCGGGGCTTTGCCTCGGTAAGTGTCGAATATAAGGTGCATAATACAGTACTGGTTTGCATCCTCTCATCCACACTCTGAGTTGTCGTATGTACCAAAGTTTTTTACACCACTAACAGCCACAGATATCCGTTGACAAATGGATAGTAATACTGGTCAGAATTCTCGCAATAAGAGGCGTTTTCGGGATCCATCTAAACAATCGAAAATAACGCGGCAGTCCAGACGCCAGGTGTTGTCCACCATGGGGGCCGGGCTCGGGGCTGCGGCGCTGGCGGGTTGTGTCGGCGGGAACGGTGACGACGGCGGGCCGTTGACGATCTCGGTGTTCGGGGGCGCGTTCAAGGAGATTCTCGATCGGGAGCTTTTCGAACCGTTCTCCGAGGAGACGGGGATCGAGTTTCAGTCGGAAGCATCCGGTGGAACCGCAGAAGTACTTCCGACGATCGAGAGCGCCGTTCAGGCCGGGGAGGCACCGATGGACGTACAGATACTGACGTTCTCCGGGGTCCTGCGCGGGCGCAACTCGGACCTGTGGCACCGGTGGGAGCCGGACGAGTTCGACAACCTCGATATCGTCAGGGACGATCTGGTGAACCCCGACGACGATGGGAGCCTGTTCACCATCCCGGGGCTCGGGTGGTTCATCAACCTCGTCCACAACTTCGATGAAGTGGACGACGGGCCGACGTCGTGGAACGCCCTCTGGGACTCCCGGTGGGAGGACTCACTGGGGCTCATGACCCCGGCTGTCACCGGATACCTTCCGGATATCGCGGCCGTCACGCGGTTCGACGAGGGCCAGGAACTCCTCGAAACGGAGGAGGGGATCGAACGCGTCTTCGAGGAACTCGAGGGGATCACCGATCAGGGCGCGCTCTGGTATACGAACGAAGCGAACTTCCAATCGCGGCTCGCACAGGGCGAGATTCCGGCGGGGATGCTGTACCACGACATCACACGGGTGTTGCGGATCGAGCAGGACGCACCCATCGAGACCACGTTCGCGGAGGAGGGTTCCATCTTCGAGACGGGCGAGTGGGTCGTTCCGCGGACCTCGGACAACCTCGAGGATGTTCGAACGTTCATCGACTACGCGTTGGATCCCGAGGTACAGGACCGCGTCGCCAGGGAGCTGTTTACGACACCCGTCCAAGAGGACGAACACACGTCGCTCAGCGACGAGGAGTACGAGAACGCAGCGGGGCCCGGAATCGATGCGGCCATCCACCCTAACTTCGAACTGTACGTCGAGCGAGAGGAGCTTGTCAACAGGCTGTGGGACGAGCTGATCGGTGAACGATAACCATGCCCGGCGTGACCCTCGAAGGCGTCACGAAAGAGTACCCCGGGGGAGTGACGGCTGTCGATGACGTTTCACTCGTCATCGAGGACGGCGAGTTCGTGACGCTCGTCGGTCCCTCCGGATGCGGAAAAACCACGACGCTTCGAACGATCGCCGGATTCGAGACGGCGACCACCGGTACCATCGGGATCGCCGGCGAGGAAGTGAACCAAACGCCGCCGGACGCGCGGGACACCGGAATGGTGTTTCAGGATTTCGCCCTGTTCCCGCATATGACCGTCGCCGAGAACATCTCGTATGGGCTCCGCGTTCGTGGCGACGATTCCGAATCGATCGAGGCGCGCGTCGAGGAGATGCTCGAACTCGTCGAGTTGCCGGAAACCGCCGACAGGAAGGTCAATCAGCTCTCCGGCGGACAACAGCAGCGTATCGCGCTCGCGAGAGCGCTCGCTCCGAGGCCGAGCGTGCTTCTTCTCGACGAACCGCTGGCAAGTCTCGATAAGAAGCTCCGCGAGACCATGCAGGTCGAACTCCTCCGGATTCAGCGGAAACTCGACATTACGACGGTGCTCGTGACACACAACCAAAACGAGGCGCTGACGATGTCCGATCGGGTCGTGGTCATGAACGACGGGCGCTTCGAGCAGGTCGGAACGCCCGAGGACGTGTACTCGAACCCGGCAACGCCGTTCATCGCCGACTTCGTCGGCAACGCGAACGTCTTCCGGGGGACGATCGACGACATCGGTGCCGACGGTGTGGCGACCGTCGACTGTGGCGGCGTGACCATCAAATCGGCCAACGCGTCCGGGCAGCGGCCCGGGGAAGACGTCGTCGCGGTCCTCAGACCCGAGAAAGTCGGAATCGGCGGTGCGATGGTGACCGCCGACGGCGGCGAGGAGGCCGACACGGTGATCGACGGTACGGTCAGTCTCACGCAGTTCACCGGCGGACAGATGGAGTACTTCGTCGATACCGGGACGGGTGAGACGATCACCTCGATGCAACAGTCCGACGCCGTAACCGTCGACACCGGCGACGAGGTGCAGGTGCACTTCTCGAGTGCCGACGTCATGCTCTTCGAGGACTCATGAGCACGGATACCCCACAGCTCGGAGAGCGCCTGAGACCCAGGGAGACGTTTCTCAAGGCAAAGTACCTCGTCATCTCCTATCCCGCCATCGTGCTCGGAATCCTGGTGATAATACCGGTCGGGTTGTTGGTCACAGTGAGCTTCTTCCACAACATCGAGGGCGGGTTCTACCGGCCGGGGTTTACCCTCGAAAACTACACCAGGTTCTTCGGGAGCAGCCTGTATCGGGGTCGCGTGTTCTACACGCTGCGGCTCGCGGCCGTCGTGGCCGCGATCACGCTGGCCGTCGGCTACCCGATCGCGTACTACATCTCCCGGATGCGAAGCAAACTGTGGCGGCGGATCTACCTCACGATGATCGTCTCGACGCTGTTTTTGAC
>CAZOFL010000169.1:0-3798 GCA_964579035.1 uncultured Natronomonas sp.
ATCGAGGCTGCCGACCGCGACGGGACATAACGATCGTCGCGAGTTGATGTCGTGGATGATGGTCCGTATATCGTATCGCAACTCAGTTCTTTAACGCCCGCACGATCGAGAAGATGTCCTCATCGATCCCCCAGTCGAATCCCCGCCAAATGAAAAACGAGACGGCGAAATACACGACGGCACCGGCCGGAATGAGCACGATGAGTTCGACGAGATGTGACATCTCGTACAGCCCTCTTGCGTACCAAAGCACGCCGAACATCGTCGCTGCAGGAACGAGCGGGAAGAGATACTCGCGGAACACCTGACTCGCTTCGACCTCGGTGACTTTGGCCGTCCAATAAACGTCAAGCGGCAACATAGGGAAGATGTACACGCCGACGACGACCGCCGCCGTCCCCTCGATCCCCCAGCGAGCAGTCGCCGGCCAGATGAGCGTCGCGATACAGAGTACTCGGATCAGGCCGACTTTGGCGGTTATATCCGGCCGATCGATCGCCTTCCAGATCGATCCGAAGTTTCTGGTCAGCGCATGGAGCAACCCATACACCGCGAGCAACTGCATCGTGACGATCATCGGCGTCCAGTCGGGGCCGAGCACAACCGGGACGAAACTCGGCGCGACGAGCGCGATGCCGAACGCGACCGGGTACGTTGCGAACCCGACGATCCGGAGGGATCGAAGCAGGGCGTTTCGGAGCTGTTCGGGTTCGTCCTGGAGCCGCGAGTACGCCGGGAAGGTGACGTTTGCGATCACTTCGGAGATCTCCGTCGAGGGCATGTCGGCGATGCGGTAGGCGTACTGATAGAATCCCAACGCCGTCGCCGACAGGAACCATCCGACGAACACGTCGTCACCCCTGCTGTATATGAAATTGATGATCGAGGACGCGGTTATCCACTTGCCGAAATCGATGAGTTCGTAGGCGGCCGCCCGGTCAAAGGAGGGCCATGGCCGATACGAGTGCAGCACGTACGAGAGAACGAACCTCGTCAAGTCGGAGGCGAGAAACGCGAACACGAGCGCCCACACTGTCGGTGATACCAAGGCGTACGCGACGCCGACCAGCAACCGGACGAACTTGCTGCTGACTTCGTAGGCGAACTCCTTGTGAAACGAGAGGCTCTTCCGGAAGTAGACGACGCCCGGGTTCTTGAGTCCGATCAGAAGCGGTGAGAGTCCGATGGCTTGGATCAACCGGGTCGCACCCGGTTCACCGAAAAAGGAGGCAATGTACGGCGCCGAGACGAACACGACCACGAAGAGCAACAGCCCACGTCCGGCCTCGAGACACCACGTCGTGTCGAGATATCCGTCGACGTTCTCGTCTTTCTGTTGAATGAGCGCCTGGTTGAGCCCGATCTGTGTGAACCGACTGATGCCCGCAAGCGAGAGCAACGCGATCCCCATTAGCCCGAAGTCCCGCGGGGCGAGCAGCCGCGCGAGAACGATCAACAGGAGGATCTCCGAAACCCGGCTGGCCCACTTGACGCCGGTCATCCAGACGGCGCTCTTTGCGCTCCGCTCGAACACAGAGTCGGATGCGGGGATCAGCGACTTGATGAGTTCTCGGATCTTGCCCATACAATCAGTGGCGACCGGATCGGCGGTTCATCGGACGACTCGGGTCGGCGGTCATTACCGCATCATAACCGGACACGAGTATTGTTATGAAACGGTTATCCGCGGCCGATCCGAACCGCGTCGCGATAATCGTTCGGGCTTGGCGCCGGCGTTTCGCTGCGGCGGAAGCGACCGGCCGGGCGCGTCCCGGTTACGAAGTGTATATCAATAAAACGCGGCGAAAAAACGGCGGTATGCCTCCCGGCCACGTGCATTTCACGATCGGCGCGGCCATCCTTCTGATACTCCTGATACCGATCGGGCTCAGGGACGATCGCATCTACAAACACGGCGCGCTCATCGTCGCTATCGGTGGGGTCTGGGGATACGCGCCCGACTTTTATCGGCTCACGTCTATTGAGGCACTGGAGAAACTGCACTACTCGCCATGGGCGGATCTCTTCGCGCTTCATTACTCGATGGACCGGACGGGACTGGGTGACGGCTGGTGGACGATCGTCTCGTTCAGTCTGTTTTTCGCCTCCGTGGCGGCGTTTCAGTTATCGGCGTGGTTTGTGGCCCGCGATCGGGAACCGACACAGCGAGCGGTCGAATCCGATTAAAACGGCTGTCGTCGCGGTGTGGCCGTATCACAGTCGATCGTCGATCGCATCCGCCGTCCGGAGCGCGAGTGCGGCGATGGTGAGTGTGGGGTTCATGGCGCCGCCGGTGGTGAAGACGCTGGCGGAGGCGATCCAGCAGTTGTCGAGGTCGTGAGTTCGACACTGGGCGTTCACGACGCTTTCGGCGGGATCGGTGCCCATCCGCGTCGTCCCCTTGTGATGGTTTCCGAGCCCCCCCTCTCCGGGCGTCCCCTCGTCGACGATCTCGGCGCCCAGTTCCTCGAAGATCTCGCGGTGGATCTCGAGGCCGCGCTCCATCGTTCGTCTCGCCCGCTCGCCGACCGAGAACGTGACCTTCGGGACGGGATTGCCGAGGTCGTCGGTCCGCGAGGGGTCGAGTTCGATCCGGTTCGACGCCGTCGGAAGCTGGTCGACGCTCGAGGTGACCCGGACGCCCCGATGGCTCGATCCCGCGACCTCGCGAATTTCCTCCAGGAGCTCGTCGCCCCAGGTATCGCCTACGACCTCGGGGAGGAGCCCCGATGCCACGTCGGTACTGCCGAGTGCGTTCCGAACCGGGGACGGCGGGTTCTCGTTTCGGAACGTGAGCAGGACGCTGCCGGGTGTGGGGTCGTCGTGGTCGTAGAAGTGGGTGCTGTGACGCGTCGCGAAGCCGACCGGCTCCTGTTGGGCCGGCCGGTCGAGTTCGGCCCGCGTCGAGACCGAGAGTCCCACGTGAAAGTAGCGGCCGACCGCGCCGCTGGAGTTGGCCAGCCCGTCGGGGTATTGCTCGGAATCCGACAGCAACAACAGCCGCGGCGTCTCGATGCCGCCACAGGCGAGAACCACGTGTCGGGCCTCCTGGCGGTGGACGGTACCGTCGGGCGTGGCGTAGCGGACCGCCTCCACTCGATCGCCCGACTCGTCGTGTTCGATCGACTGTGCGGGGACTCGATCGACGATGCGTGCGCCTGCGGCCTCCGCCTTCCGGACGTGCACCCGCCCATCGTATTTCGCCCCGCTCGGACAGAACGGCACGCAGGTCCCGTAGTTGAGACAGGCGCTTCGTCCGTCGTGCGAGGTGGAGTTTCGCGCCTGCGGGATCGGATGCGTCTCGATGCCGAGTTCCGCACAGGCCTCGGTGAACAGCCGGTCGGTGTAGCTTTGGGGGAAGGGGTCCATGGGGAACGGTTCCTCGCGTGGCGGTCCGTAGGGATCGCCGCCCGCTCCGGCGACGCCGAGTTCGCGTTCGGCCCGGGCGTAGTAGGGCCGAAGATCCTCGTAACTGATCGGCCAGTCCGAGGCGAGCCCATAGCGGCTCTGCATCTCGAAGTCCTTCTCGTGGAGTCGGGGCGTGTAGCCGGCCCAGTGTAGCGTCGCCCCGCCGACGGCTTTCGTTCGCTGCTCGTTGAGTCGGAAGTACAGGCCGTCATCGAGATCGGTCGTGTAGCTGTCGCGTGGTTCGCGCATCCCCCACAGCTCCGCCCGGGAGACTTCGGGTCGGATGGCCTGTTCCAGTTGTTCGTAGATTTCGCGTTGCTCGTCGAGGTCGAAGCGCTCGCCGGCTTCGAGGACGACGACATCGTGGCCCCGTTCGGCGAGCGAGTACGC
>CAZOFL010000170.1:0-3783 GCA_964579035.1 uncultured Natronomonas sp.
ATGAGTTCCGAAGACCTACAAGACACAGACACCGAAGCCCGATTCGAGTTCAAAAAGAAGGAGTCATCCGCCTTCCAGACCGAAAAGGGCCTCACCGAGGAAACCGTCCGCATCATCTCCGAGGACAAAAACGAACCCGAGTGGATGCTCGAACGCCGCCTCCGAGCCCTCGAACAGTTCCAGCAGATGCCGATGCCGACCGACTGGCCCGGCCAACCGGATCTGAGCGAAGTCGACATCGACGAAATCGTCCCCTACATCCGACCCGACATCGAAGTCCGCGGCGGCGCCGAAAACTGGGAAGACCTCCCCGAGGAAATCCAAGACACCTTCGACAAACTCGGCATCCCCGAAGCCGAAAAGAACGCCCTCTCCGGCGTCGGCGCACAGTACGAATCCGAAATCGTCTACCAGAACATGCAGGAACGCTGGGAGGAAAAAGGCGTCATCTTCTGCGACATGGACAAAGCCGTCCAAGAACACGAAGAGATCGTCCGCGAGTACTTCATGACGAAGTGTGTCCCCCCGAGCGACAACAAATTCGCCGCCCTGCACGGCGCGATCTGGTCGGGCGGCTCCTTTGTCTACGTCCCCGAAGACACCACCGTCGACATGCCCGTCCAGGCGTACTTCCGGATGAACTCCGAGGGGATGGGCCAGTTCGAACACACCCTCATCATCGCCGAGGAAAACTCCGAGGTTCACTACATCGAGGGCTGTTCGGCGCCGAAATACTCCGCGTTCAACCTCCACTCCGGCGGCGTCGAGGTGTTCGTCAAAGAGGGGGCCCACGTCCAGTACTCGACGGTGCAAAACTGGTCGAAAAACACGTACAACCTGAACACCAAACGCGCCATCGCCGAGAAGGACGCCACGATGGAGTGGGTGTCGGGGTCGATGGGTTCGAAGGCGACGATGCTGTACCCTTCGACTATCCTGAAGGGTCCCGGCGCGACGGACAACCACATTACGATCGCCTTCGCGGGCGAGGGGCAGAACATCGACACGGGCGCGAAGGTGTATCACAACGCGCCGAACACGAAGTCGACGATCGAGTCGAAGTCGATCTCGAAGGACGGCGGCCGGACGAACTACCGGGGGTTGGTCCACATCGCGGACGGGGCGGAAGACTCCTCGACGGCGGTGGAGTGTGACGCGTTGATGTTCGACAACGAGTCGACATCGGATACGATGCCGTACATGGAGATCGAGGAGTCGAAAGTCGACGTCGCCCACGAGGCGACGGTCGGGAAGATCGGCGACGAGGACGTTTTCTACCTCCAATCGCGGGGGTTGGACGACGACGACGCCAAGCAGATGATCGTCGCCGGATTCATCGAGCCGATCACGGAGGAGCTACCGATCGAGTACGCGGTCGAACTCAACCGCCTCATCGAACTCGAAATGGAAGGGAGCCTCGGATAACATGTCCACGCAGGTACACGCATCCGTCGACGAAGCGACGGTCAGACAGATCTCGGAGGAACTCGACGAACCCGAGTGGCTCCTCGAAACGCGCCTCGACGCCCTCGCGGCGCTCGAGGATATCGACTTCCCGGACATCATCCGGACGCCCGGACGTAAGTGGACGAACCTCGAGGACCTCGACTACGACAGTCTCGTCGATCCGCTCGAGGCCGCAGAGGAGAAGGACCAAATCGGACCGGACGACATCGAGGTGCTTCCGTTCCGGGAGGCGCTCGAGAGCCACGGCGACCTGCTCGAGGAGCGGTTCGGAAGCGTCGTCGACCCCGAGACGAACTACCTCACGGCGCTGTCGACGGCGCTGTTCACGACGGGGACGGTCGTCTACGTCCCGGAAGGCGTCGACGCCGAGGACGTGACGATCCGGACGACGATGAACTCCCGGTCGCTGTTCAACTACACGCTCGTCGTCGCTGAGGAGTCGTCTTCAGCGACGATTCTCGAACGTCAGGAGTCGGGAGACTCCGTCGACGGCCACCGTTACTACAGCGGGATCACGGAGATCGCCGCCGAGGAGAACAGCTACGTACAGTTCGGCAACCTCCAGGACCTCGACGAGTCCACGTACGTCTACTCGTTGCGGGAGGCCGACGTGGGCACGTACGCGACGGTCAACTGGATCGAGTGCAACGTGGGGTCACATTTGAGCAAGGCCTCCGTGGAGAGCCACCTCAACGGCGACTCGTCGGAAACAAAGATCGTCGGAGCGTTCTACGGACACGACGATCAACACTTCGACATCGATGCGCGAGTGTGGCACAACGGCGAACACACGACCGCGGACCTGGTCACACGCGGCGTTATCGACGACGTGGCGCGGTCCGTCTACGAGGGCGTCCAACACGTCGGCAAAGACGCGTGGGACACGAGTTCCTACCAGCGCGAAAACACGCTCATGCTCTCCGATGAGAGCGAGGCCGACGCGTCGCCGAAGCTCATCATCAACAACCACGACACCGAAGCCTCCCACAGCGCGACCGTCGGACAGGTTTCGGAGACGGACATGTTCTACATGACTTCGCGCTGCCTCGACGAGCGGACTGCGAGAAACATGCTCGTTGAGGGGTTTTACGTCCCCGTCTTCGAGGAAATCGAAGTCGAGGAACTCCGGGAGGATCTGAAGGGTCGGATACAGGACCGCCTGCAGTCACGGGACTGACGCTCGGTCGCGGAGCCGTCTTTCGCAGCACCGACGAGTATGCTTATATTTATGGCTCCCCGACGTATCGATATGGACGGTTCGGAGGGCGGTCCGGCGTGAGCCTCACCCAGCCCGTCGCGTCGGATCACCAACTGGCGCGGCTCCTACAGATCGGGATGGTGCTCGAGGAGGTCGTCGAAGCGCGTGCCCACAAACACTACGAGACACTCGGTGACGACAAGTTGGACGGCGAGATCGTCAAACTGCTCGAAGGGGCGGCAACGGAGTCCGGAGAGCACCGCCGCCGCCTCGAGTCGCTCGTTGACGAACTCGACGCCGATCCGGTCGCCTACGAGGAGATCGAGGCGCTCGTCGCTGCCAGATACGAGACGGACACCGATTTTGACGGTGTGCTGTACGATCAACTGTGCAACGAGGAGACGGCGTACAAGTTCTATGACGACCTGATTTCGGCCATCGAGGAATCAGAAATCGACTTTACGATCGATCGAGACCGGCTGCTCTCCGTGCTTCGGGAGATCCGCGAGGAGGAACGCGAAGGCGTCGAGGAAGTGACGGAGCTCATGGAGCGACGAGGATGAACACACAAGCGCAGTACCTCAAAACGATCTACCTCGTTCAAGAGGGGACGGACGGGCCGGCGTCGACGGGAGCGATCGCCGATAACCTCGGCGTCAGCCCCGCGAGCGCAAACGAGATGATCGGCAAACTGGAGGATCGAGGGTTGGCCGAACACGAGAAATACAAAGGCGTCTCCCTGACCGACGAGGGGATCGGGCAGGCCCGCGACGCCCTGCAGACGTACTGTATCATCGAGCGGTTCCTCTGGGAAGTACTCGAGGTCGAGGATTTTCAGGCCGAGGCCCGCCAACTCGAAAGCGTTATCGACGAAACGGTCGCCGAGCGACTCGACACGATTATCGATAGGCAGGACTGCTGTCCGGACTGTTTCGACGCCGAGAGCGACGCCTGCGAACTGCTCGAGATCGAAGTTCCGTCCGAACCCGCCGACTGAGCGGCGAAAAGAGTAAGCCTATTGTGCGCGAAGGGTCTACATCGCGACGAAGTCCCGTGGTGTAGCGGCCAATCATATGGGCCTTTGGAGCCTATGACGGCGGTTCGAATCCGCCCGGGAC
>CAZOFL010000171.1:0-3770 GCA_964579035.1 uncultured Natronomonas sp.
ACTTGGACGTGTATGCGGACGCACTGTTGCTGGTTGATGCACTCGAACGCCACGACGTGGATGTCCTCGAAGAGATGGAGACAGCTGCGCACGTCAACCTCTACACGTTACTTTCAGATGTCCAGCGTAATGCGGATACGCTTCGCAAAGACGTAGCAGACGTACTGTTGACCCGGCTGCATCACGACCGTCCGGTTACTGGCCCGTTCGGTGCTGTCCAGCGGACAACGCGTCGGAACCGATCACTGAAAGACGACGAAGAAGTACTGAAGACCCTCGAAGCAGCTGGCATCGATCGTGACCGCGTGTTGGGCGTTGATCGCAGCAAAGTCGATGATGCGTTAGAAGTAACGGAGTTGAGCGAATCCGACGTGTACGAGATCGAGGAACGGGAGTACGTTCGGAAAGCCGAGGTTGATGAAGAGCGCAAGGAGACGCGTCTGCAAGGTCTCAAAGATCAGCTCGCGGCTACAGATGGCGAGGAAGCCGCTGAACTGCGAGAGGAGATCGAAGAGCTCGAAGCCCGAATTCAGGAACTCACCGAATTTAAACCCGGGTCCGGTTACCATACGCGCTCAACGAGTGGGTAATCGTAGGTCTACTGTTCGGCCAGCAGCCGGGTCAGCAATTGTCGGGCTAGATCCTTGTCCAACGGTTCGTTCGCATTCCCGCAGTGCGGTGATTGCACGCACGCCGGACACCCGTCCTCACAGGGACAGTCCGCGAGCAGGTCTCGCGTGTCTCGCATCAGCGGTTCGATGCGGTCATATCCCGTCTTCGAGAGTCCGACGCCACCGGGGTAGCCGTCGTAAATGAAAATCGTACTCTGATCCGTGTGTGGGTGATGGGGTGTCGAAAGCCCGCCGATGTCGCGGCGATCGCAGACTAACTGCAGTGGGAACAACGAAATCATCGCGTGTTCGGCAGCATGGATCGCTCCCGGAAACGATCCTTCAGCTGCTCGTAACTCTGCCTCGACTGCTTGTGGAATGGTGAAGTACAACGCGCTCGTTGCTAGCGTCGTTTCGGGCAGATCGAGCGACTCCCGACCCATCGATTTACCAGAGCGTTGATCTCGCCGTTCGAACCCGGTGATCTGCTTACGCATCGTCACGTCTGCGAACCGAACCGTCACGTCATCCTGGCTCGACAGCGTCATTTCGTCTCGGTCGTTCTCGACTGTGATCGTCTTATCGTGCAGGACTTGCGTGTAGTGAGTTGCGTGCGTCGGCTCTAGTGACGCTACGTCCCGATCCAAATCGAGCTCAGTGACTTCGTAGGTACGTCCCTGGTGATGATAGATTGCGCCGGGGTGAGCATCACGGAGTCCGTCGCCGAACGGGAGCTCCCCGATAACGTCATTTCGTCGTCGGTCACGGAGCGTGATTTCTCGATCATCGATCGTACGGAGACTCATCTCGTGTTGTGGGCTGCCGTCACCAGCATACGTCCAGCGGATCCCTGGCCCTGCATTTCGACGTTCGAGTACTCCGTCGTCGGTTAATTGCGCTACGATGTCAGGAAACGACGCCGGGAACCAGGAGCTGTCGTCGGGTGAAAGCCATGATTCGGTCGCTGCTGCGAGAATGTGATCTGGAAGCAACTGTTCGTTCCCGGGGTTCGCTACCGCACGTTCGGGGTCGCCGTCGAAAAACTTCGCAGGATTGCGCATGATGTACTGGTCGAGTTGATCTTCACCAGCGACCAGTACCACAAGACTGGGGCGGTCGTCGCGGCCGGCGCGACCTGCCTGTTGCCAGGTCGCCATTCGCGTCCCCGGATACCCATCCAGAATCACGGCGTCGAGGCCACCAATATCAACACCCAATTCAAGCGCGTTCGTACTCCAGACGCCGCGAATCTCCCCGGAATGCAGCCCGGCTTCAATTTCTTCGCGGCGTTCTCGCGGGAGCGCAGCCTGATAGGCGGCGACGCATCCGGCGAGGTCGTGTTCCCCGCGTTCCCGCAGTTCGCGTGTGCTTTCGGTCGCATATCGTTCTGCAGTCTGTCTGGCTCGGGTGAACACGGCAGTCTGATAGCCTTGCATGACGAGGTCTGCGAACAGCCTCTTCGTTTCAGTATGACTTGAGCGGCGCTGGCCGTGAGCAGTCATGCCACCATCGGAGCCATACTCTGGTGGATTCCAGAACACCCAGTTCGTTGGCCCGGTTTCGCTCGCATCGTCATCAACTAATTCGAACGAGTCGTCGGGTTGGCCGGTAACGGTTGCCGCGTGTTCGACCGGATTCCCGATGGTTGCCGAACAGCAGAGGTACTGTGGATCGCTGTCGAATTCTGCTGCCATCCGGGCGAGGCGACGCAACACGAGTCCGACGTGACTACCGAACACGCCACGATACTCGTGGACCTCATCCAGAACGATGAGATCGAGGTTGCTGAACAGCCAGTCCCACAACCGCCGGGCGTGAGGTAACAGCCCGTAGTGAAGCATATCGGGCGTCGTCAGCACGAAGGTCGGTCGACGATCACGGACATTGCGTTTTTCCTGCTTACTCAGCCGGCCCGTGTACTGAGCGACGGAAACGGGCGTACCAAAGCCGAGGTCGTGCGCTATGTCCGACAGCGTCTCCTCTTGATCGTTGATGAGTGCGACCTGCGGTGCGATATATAGCGTTGTCTTCCCACCGGTGAGTGCGCGTTCGAATGCGGGGATCGTGTAGGCAAGGCTCTTGCCGCTGGCGGTTGGCGTTGCAAGGACGACGTTCTTGCCGTTTCGGACAGCGTTGATGGCGGTTGCCTGATGTTCGTACAGCGCGATGATTTCGTGCTTTCGCAGGGCTTGATCGAGCCGATCGTCGAGAGCAAGTTGCCTGGTAGACGCTGTTCGGGCTGGAATCGTCTTCTGCGTTTCAATCTGGCCGGTATAGTAGGGCCGATCTTGGAGCCAGGCGACAATCTCGTCCACAACGTGCGTGTCGATCTCGATCACCTAATGGATATGGATTGTTAGCGAACGATCAGTGGCCGGACTGCTACAGGGTGAGGTCAATGATTTCCCAGTCCTCAGGGAGATCCTCATCGAGGCCATGTTCTTGGACGAGGGATCGGATCCGCTGCTCAACGTCGTTGGCTAGTTCGAAATCGTACGTTAACTCTTCGTGCCACTCCCAGTAGCGGGGGATCGTCGGCCAGAAGCCGCTCGCTGCGCCCGCTGGGGCGTCCAGCAAGTGGCGTACTTCGGTGAGTTCGCCGCTTGGATGCTGGAACGTGTGCTGGATTTCGTCATCGTTCACGATCCGCTCCAGCAGATCCATGGCTGCATGCTGGTCGGCGTAGAAGGCGTGTTCGAGCATCGGATTCACGAGGAATATATCCTCTGTTGCGTGGGTGTGAATCCGGTCGGCGACCGAATGCCTAGGGTGCCCAATCCCCCATCCGTAGGGATGGAGTCCTTCCTTGATGTATCCGTACTCCGCTTCGACATCGTCGAGAATCGCTTCGAAGTATTCCAGCGCCTCGATTGGGATTGCCTCGACATCGTCGATCACTCGCGTTCGGATGAGATACCGTCCAGTGACGTTCTGGATGATTGAGTTGCTACGGAGCAAGCGTGTCAGAGGAAGGTTTTCGTAGGGGTCGAATAGCAGTCAATAGAGAGCACACGTACCGTGATGAGTGGCGACGCATATGCAATCCGTCAGAAGCCCGGTGAAATATGCAGAGCGTGAATTCACCGATCTCACCTTTCTGGGTTCGAGGATGGGAGTTTTGTAGCGACCGGTCATAGAACGCATATGGAAGGAGAGTTG
>CAZOFL010000172.1:0-3760 GCA_964579035.1 uncultured Natronomonas sp.
GAGGACGCCGCCGCCGCCGACCGGATGTTCAGCGTCCTGATGGGCGATGCGGTCGGGCCGCGAAAGCAGTTTATCAAGGAACACGCCGCCGAAGCGGAGTGGATCGACATATGAGCTCCGAGGCACCCGACATTCCCACAGACCGGGTTCGGAACGTCCGCATCGAGGACGAGATGGAGCAGTCTTACATCGACTACGCGATGAGCGTCATCGTCGGGCGTGCGCTGCCGGACGCCCGCGACGGCCTCAAACCCGTCCAGCGGCGGATCCTCTATGCGATGAACGAGATGGGGGTCTCCTCGCGGTCGGGCCACCGGAAGTCCTCCTCGATCGTCGGGGACACGATGGGGAACTACCACCCGCACGGCGATTCGGCGATTTACGACGCGTTGGCGCGGATGGCTCAGGACTTCTCGCTTCGATATCCGCTGGTGGACGGACAGGGGAACTTCGGCTCCGTCGACGGCGACCCGCCCGCGGCGATGCGGTACACGGAGGCCCGGATGGCGCCCATCGCCGAGGAACTGCTCGCTGACATCGACAAGGACACGGTCGATTTCCAGGGGAACTACGACGACCGCCTGACCGAACCCGCGGTGTTGCCGGCGGCGATCCCGAACCTCCTTGTCAACGGGGCGTCGGGGATCGCGGTCGGGATGTCGACGAACATCCCGCCACACAACCTCGGAGAGGTGATCGACGCGGCGATCCACGTCATCGATCGCCCGGAGTGTTCGGTCTCGGAGCTCATCGACACCCCGGATTCCGACGGCTACATCAAGGGCCCCGACTTCCCGACGGGAGCGAACATCGTCAACCGCGAGGGGCTGTGGGACGCCTACACCGAGGGTCGCGGCCGGCTCCGGGTTCGCGCTGAGATGGAGACCGAGTACGACGAAACCGGGAGCGATCGGATCGTCGTCACGGAGCTCCCGTATCAGGAGAACAAGGCACGGCGTATCGAGCGCATCGCCGACGACGTCAACGAGGGGAAGATCGAGGGGATCCGGGACATCCGCGACGAGTCGGACCGAAACGGCGTGCGGGTCGTTATCGAGTGTAAACGCGGTGCGAACGCCGACGTGGTCCGAAACCAGCTGCTCGAACACCATCTCGAAAACACGTTTTCGGTCATCTCGCTCGCCCTGATCGACGACCAGCCCCGAATCCTGAATCTCAAGGAGCTTCTCGAGGCGTTCGTCGACCACCGCCGCGAGGTCGTACGGCGGCGCTCGCAGTTCGAACTCGACGAGGCCGAAGACCGGGCGCACATCCTCGAAGGCCGGCTCGTCGCCCTGGACAACGTCGACACCGTCGTCGAGATCGTCCGCGAGAGCGAGGACCGCGACGCGGCGAAGGCGGGGCTCAGGGACGCCTACGAGCTCTCGGAGCCACAGGCCGAACACATCGTTCGGATGCAGCTCGGCTCGCTCACCTCGATGGAGGCCGGCGAGATCGAAACGGAGTACGAGACCGTCCAGGCCGAGATCGAACGCCTCGAAACGATCCTGAACGACGAGAGCAAACTCCTCGACGTCATCAAGGAGGAGCTCCGCGAGATCCGCGAGGAGTACGCCGACGACCGGCGGACGAAGATCATCGAGGACGCCGGCTCGGTGACCCGCGAGGACCTGATCGCCGAGGAGGAAGTCGTCGTCGCCGTCTCCGAGGACGATTACGTCAAGCGGATGGCGCTCTCGGAGTTCGACCCCCAACACCGTGGCGGCAAGGGGATCATCGGTTCGCGCCCGAAGGAGGGCGATCGCGTCTCGACAGTGTTTACCGCCTCAACGCACGATTACTTGCTCTGCTTTACGAACCAGGGGCAGGTGTACCGGTTGAAGGTGTTCGAGTTGCCCGAGATGGGCCGTACCGCCCGTGGCACATCGGCGGTCAACATCATCGACCTCGACGACGGCGAGGAGATCACCGCGGTGGTCAACACGGACGACGTCGACGAGGGGTATCTCGCCATGGCGACGCGAGGCGGGTACGTCAAGCGGACGGCCGTCTCGGCGTTCGAGAACGTCCACTCGGGGGGGATCCGCGCGCTCAGACTCGAGGACGACGACTCGCTCGTCGACGTCGAGGTCACGCCGGGCGACGGTGACCTCCTCCTCGGAACCCGCGACGGGATGACGATCCGCTTTGCGGAATCCGACGCCAGACCGATGGGACGGTCGGCCCGCGGCGTCAACGGGATCGAACTGCGGGGCGACGACCGGGTCGCCGGGCTCGTGGCCGCCGAGGCCGACGACGACAGACACCTCCTGACGGTGACGAAAAACGGCTACGGGAAGCGAACGCCCCTCTCGGAGTACCGTCGGCAGGCCAGATACGGGAAGGGGCTCATCGACATCAAAACCGACGATCGGAACGGCTCGGTCTGCTCGATCAACGCAGTCTCCGAGGGCGACGGGCTCGTCATCATGAGCGAGTCCGGCCAGATCATGCGGACTCACGTCGGCGAAGTTTCGGAGATCAGCCGGAACACGAAAGGAGTCGTCGTCATGCGGCTCGACGAGGACGATCGGGTGGCCGGCGTCGACGTCGTCCCGAACGACGATGCGACCGACGAGTCCGGTGGGTCGGCGGTTGACGAAGCGTCGGACTGATACTGTCGGACGTAACTACGTGAATCGCAGCCTCGTCGAAAAAAACGCTACCGCGTAGGTTTGGGAGTGTGGCGGTTCGGATCTTCACGAAATTACGTCCGACAGTATGAGAGGCGACAACGGCGATCACTCCGGAACCGGTCCCTCGATTTCGACCGGATCGTCGACTGAGACTCTTTTTCCGTCCTCGGCGTCCGGAACCCGCGTGTTCACCATCAGCCTGAACGGGTGATCGAACCGATCGGAGTCGGTCCACGGCGGCATCGTCTCCCGCCGCCGGCGGATGAACGTCTCGCGGAACCCGTCGGTTTCGGCTCCCGTATCCGGGTCCCGACCCGGAACCGCACACCGCTGACAGGGCGTGACACCTTCGAGAAAAGCGTCGCCGATCCGAAAGCGGACGACTGACCCGGTATCTTCGAAGAGCCGGTCCTCCCAGAACGGTGGGACGCCGCCCAACTCGAGGTTCGCGCGGAAGCGTCGGCGGGCCGACTCGACCGTGATCTCGAACCAGGCCGCCACCTCCCGGAGCGTCGCCGTCGAGATCACGGTCGGCCCGTGTCGCTCCCGGTCGTCGTGTTGCCCACGGGCGGTCCGGCGGACGCTCACCGGGCGGTCGAAGTGTTCGGAGAGCCAGTCGTTCAGTTCCTCGTGTACCGTCCGTTCGTCCGACTCCGGATCGCCGGTCCAGAGATCGAAGCGGCGGGACTCGGCGGTCGTCGACGAGTGCTCGCGAACCGACACCGCCGGGCCACCTTCGTTCGGCGGATGGAACTGTGACCGAATCCGGTGGATTTCGGCCGTCTTTTTGCCGTTGACGTAATCGCCGGTTCCAGTCACGTCGGCCGTCGACGGATCGTACGGTTCCTCCGGCGGCCGGTCGACGATCGCCCACTGCCGGTCGCCTTCGAGTGCCCCATCGGTCGAGAGCCTCGCGGTCTCGCGATCCTCGGGATCGAGGGATTTGACCGGAAACCGCTGGATCCCGGCAAGAAACGGATCGGCCGCGTCCAAGCCGTCGCACGGATGCTCACCGTACCAGTTTATCGGTTCCATACGCCGAGTAGGATCTCGCCAAATAAAAAACCGGAGTGATAACCGTTTTTGTGTTCGCGGCGATAACGTTCGTATATGAGCGGAGACCC
>CAZOFL010000173.1:0-3693 GCA_964579035.1 uncultured Natronomonas sp.
CCGGTGATCATCCCCGGCAGTATGGGGACCGGATCGTACGTGCTCCGCGGCGGCGCGAACTCGCTGGACGTGTCGTTCGGCTCGACCGCCCACGGTGCCGGGCGTTTGATGAGCCGGACGCGGGCGAAAGACGAGTTCTGGGGCGGCGACGTACAGGACGACCTCCGGAGCCGGGAGGTGTACGTCAAGGCCCAAAGCGGCGCGACCATCGCCGAGGAGGCACCGGGCGTTTATAAAGACGTGGACGAGGTCGTCCGCGTCTCGGAGGCCCTCGGCATCGGCGACGCCGTCGTCCGCGTCACGCCGGTGTGTAACATAAAGGGCTGAGCGATGCTCGACCGGTCGGTCAGAGTCGCCTTCGCCGCGATCGGGGCGGCGTTTATGAGTCTGAGCGGCTTTCTCGCCGTCCGTCTCGGGCCGGCGGCCGCCGACGCTGAAGGGCCCGTCGGCGGCGCGGCGATCGCGATCGTCCTCGCCGCCGGGTTCGGGCTGTTTTTCCTCGTGAGCGCGGTCAACGGGACCGTCGAGTAGGGAAAACGGTTGCCGCTTTTAGCTACGACCCGTGGCCGCATCGGCGACGCTTATTAGTGCGCGCCCATTACGCCGAGTAATGGCAAACAGCAGTCCCTCCCCCGACGACGCCCTCGACGTTCCCGGCGGCGGGTCGGACGGCCGGTCGCTCGCGATCCACGTCGCGACGCGGTTCCTCGGTGTCGGTGTCGTGTTGGTTCTCGGCTACCTCACACGTCCCCTCTGGCACGGGTTCGTCTACGGCGTGCTCTACTCGCCGGGGCTTGCGTTGTTCGGCGGCGGCAGCATCGTCACCGCGCTCGCCCTGTGGTTCCTCCCGCCGTTCGAGGTCGAGGGGCAGCAGAATCGGTCGTTCGGGCGGGTGCTCAGGGAAGCCGATGGGCCGGTCGACGTGTTGTTGAACCTTCAGGGCTCGGCGGGTCGAAAGCTCAGGCTGTTCGTCACCGTCGTCGGCGTGTTGGCGGTCCTCTCGATCCTTGTCGGGATTCCGGCCGGAATGCTCGAACAGCGAACGCTGGCGCAGGACACGATGGACCGGGCGACCGAAGTCGACGAGTTCCCGCAGGCGAACCCCGAGAACCCCCGCGTCGTCCCCCGGCAGGTGGCCGACATCACGACTCGGGGCTCGGCCTCGTATCGCCAACACCGACTCGGGACCAGTGATATCGCCCGCATGGAGGACGGGTCGCTGGCGTGGTCCTATGCGATCCAACCCGACGGGTTCCGGAACACCCTCCTCGAGAACCAACGCGGGGTGCTCGTCACCGACATGACGCGCATGGACGACAGACAGATCGACGTCTACGAGGAGGATTTCACCTACGGTGAGGGGATGTTGTTGACCCGATCCGCCGACTGGAACCTCAAGACGACCGACTACTTCGCGAAGTACGACGACGACGCCGTCGAGTTCAGCCACGAAGGGCGGCCGTACATGTACTACCCGAAGACTGGCCACGAGTGGCACCTGACGCCGTTCCCCCACACGACGCCGACCTGGGACGGAGGGGCGTTAGTGCACCCTGACGGACAGATCGACCACCTCACGCCCGCGGAGGCGCGCGAAAACGAGATACTCGACGGACAGCGGTTCTACCCGACGACGCTCACCCGCGACGAGATGGGATCGCTGGGCTACCGGAACGGGATCATAAACCAGCTCCCCGTCGTCGGGGCACACGAGGGTGAGGTCGAGGTCGCCCGGCTCCCGTCGGGAGCCGACAACGCCCAGCCGTTCGTCATCGATCTCGAGGGCGAGCGGATGTCGTACGTGACGGCGATGGAGCCGTTCGGACAGGACACCCGCGGCCTCGACGAGGTGTGGTTCGCCGACGCCGAGACGGGCGAGTACACCTTCTTCGGTACCAACGAGGAGACCCTGACGGGGCCGGAACGCGCGATGGGGATCGCCCGTTCGGCCGACTCGCGAACGAACTGGGGGCAGAACTTCGTCGTCACCGAGCCGGTTCCGGTCACGATCGACGGCGACCTGTGGTGGCACATCAAAGTCTCGCCGACCGACTTCACCGACGTGACGCGGAACGTCTTCGTCAACGCCGACACGGGTCGGACGGTCGAGATACGCGACGACGCTGCCGTCCGGTCGTTCATCGCCGGCACAGTGACTGAGGAGGATCTCGAACCGATCGAGGACGGCGACGCCGAGGACGTGGAGGCGATCTACTACATCATCGTCACCGACGAGAACGGTGAGGTGATCGAGCGAATACCCGTCGAGCGCGGGCAGGAAACGACGATCGTGGACCCCGACGACGAGCGTGCTCAGGACAATCAGACAGCCACCGCGGGCGGGTAGCGAGCTCCCGCCGAGCCATCACTCCGTGAGATCGACGGCGGCGCTTCCGGCGTCCTCGTCACCGATCTCGGCCATCACGCGGTCGTGGAACTCCTGGAGGACCGCCGACTCGTCCTCGGCGAGAACAACGTCGCTCGCCATGAGCGTCGCGAGGCCGAACGCCCGCGGCGTCGGCGAGTCGACGCGGGTGATCGCCACCTCGATATCGCCGGTCCGAATCGCGGCGAGGAAGGTCTCGATCGCGTCGATGTCGAGTTTGTCCTCCAGTATTTCGCGGTACGTCTCCTCCATGACGGCGAACCCAGGTTTGTCCTCGGCGAACCCGAGGAGCATCTCGCTTGAGACCTGCTGTTGGCTCGCCGACTTCTCGTGGCCCTTGTAGCGCTTGAGTATCATCAGCGATCGGGTCGCGTTGATCCTGAAATAGCGTTTCAGGAGATCCGTTCCGTCGAGGGCCGCCCGGAGATCCGGCCGGGCGTCGCTCGGGTGGATACCGCGGAGAATTTCCTCGATGTCGACTTTCCGGTTCAGCGGCATCGACAGGGTGAAGCCGTGATCGGCGACGGCGACCGTGACGTTCGCGTTCGCCGTCTGAGCACACCGGTAGGCCAGGAGTCGCGAGAGGCCGTCGTTGAACCGCCGGCCGTAGTTCGAGTGGACGTAGTAGTTGCGGCGGTACTCCTCGCGGTCGAGTTCGACCTCGATCGCGAGTCGTCGATCCGTCGAGACGCTCTCGACCCCGGCGTAGCGGCGCTGGGCGTCGAAGGTCCGGGTGATCGCCCGGACGGTGTTCTCGTCGAGGGGGAACGTCCGGAGCCACCGTCTGACGCCGGGCGGTCCCTCGCTTTCGAGTCGTTCGAGCGCCTCGGCTTGGAACCGGAGGATCTCGCGACCGAGGTCGTAGCTCAACGGGAGCCGCTCTGAGAACCATGAGGGGACCGTCGCGCGCGCACTCGTCGGATCGACGTAGATCTTCGATCCCCGGCGGTAAACGTACTCGTATCGGCCCCCGCCGAGGACGAACACGTCGCCGGACTCGAGCGTGTCGAGGTACGCCTCGTCGAGTTGGCCGATCCACTCCTCGCTCGAGCGGGTGAACACGTCGCAGGTGAACGAATCGGGAATCGTCCCGATGTTCGTCATATAAATGACGCGGGCCAGCCGGCCGCGCTTGCCGACCAGCGGCGTCCCCGGGGCGAACTCGTCGTAGTGGTACTCCCCACCCGGTGGGTCGTTTTCGTCGCGCCAGACCTTCGCGTAGACGTTTTTGTCCTCCATACCCTCGTAGTCCGCCGTCAGATATCGGAACAGCGACTCGTACTCGTCGTCGCTGTAGTTCCGGTAGG
>CAZOFL010000174.1:0-3668 GCA_964579035.1 uncultured Natronomonas sp.
CCACTCATACATACTCATATCATATTCATACTCAAGAGGCTAACGGTTGACGGGTGCAATGGCTTGGGAAGTCCCTGATCACCACCTCCGCGTCCGACAGCGATATCTCAGGAGTCACCGCGCGATACCTCGACGACGAGCAGTGGCGAACGCCATCCCAGACGTCGGACGACGACACCGAACTCGAACGGGAGTGACACTGTCGGCCACGACCGTATGCCCTAGGTGTCATACCTGCCCGTCGAAGGGACTGTGAGATCCGTTTGTGGAGTACTCAGTACAAGGCTGACCGACACGGCACGTACGTTGAAAAGGTGAACCCAGAAGGCACGACCAGAGAGTGCGCGGTTTGTGGTGTCAAAACAGCCAAGCCGATCTGGGTCCACTCGGCGTACCCGCCCGCGCCGTTCGGCGCGGCGGGTACGTCCGGATCGTCAACGTGCTGTTTGGCAAGGTCTCGACACATTCGCGCTAGCCGTCTGAGCGATGCCATATCGACAGACGGCGTCCATTTCCCGGTTAATCTGACGGAAGAACGCTCTGAGAACGTCTGAGACTATCGTCAATCGGCGGCAAAACAAGGCAACTGGTCTCCAGACATGCTACTTTCTCAATCCTCGAATATCAAAACAGCGTCGTAACCGACCTGCACCCTATATTCACCGGAGAGGGAACGTTGTTTAAATAGCGATACTGCGAAAAAATCCACAATTTTATTCAAACTAATCTGCGATTTCGAGCTATGAAGAGGAGACAGGTACTCGCTGGTCTTGCCGGAGCGGGAGTTACGAGTCTCGCTGGCTGTGTTGGTGGTGATGATGGGGCATTTGAACCGGATATTTCGGAGACGCTTCGGCTCGGTGCAGCGGAGCCCACCGCCCTGGACGACGTGGTGAATATTTCCTTTATCGGGTACGATACCTTCGAGGAACAGGCGACGGTGACCGCGAACTCCCGTGTTCACGATTATATCGGATCGATACTCGGAGAAAAAGAACTACTGGGCGGAGGCGTATTCTTGTCGATTGAACGGATCCCCGCTGACGAAATAGAGGGCGACATAGAGGAGGGGATGTTCAACCGGGCCCTCCCGATGGCCACGGTTGTAAAACAGCGATATCAGTATACTGAGGATGGAGAGTTGCTCACAACCGATCCGGTACCCCTCGACACACTGCGCGAACCGATGCCCCGAACTGTCGAGGCTGAGGTATCATACAGATCGGATCAGTACACAGCCGTTCTTCCGGTTGTCGTCCACAGGTACTGGGAACACCCAAACCGCGAATGAGCGTATTAGCTCGGTAAGAGGGAATGAAATTGACTTTTCTCCCGTAAATCGCTCGGGGTCAAGCGGTTCGAGAGACTTCGTCTCTCGTCATCACGGAAATCTTCGATTTCCGTACGACCCCGAGGCTTTCGCGTGGACTCCCGTTCTGTGCCTCAACAGAGGCAGGGGGAACGTACTCCCCGCTTACGTTCAGCGCCCCGCGATTCAAGCGCACATCCACGGGTGCGCCTCCATCGTCTGCATTTTGCCGACGTTGACGAGACGCAAAGCGTCTCGTTCGCACACCAGAAATCTCCGATTTCTGGGGACGACGGAGATACTGCAAACCGATGTTCTTCGCAGCGTTGTAACTCCAAGTCCGTCGAAGTCTGCCGGACTCCCCGAAACAAAAGCAACTCCGGGAGTCCGAACATGATAAGGGATCGGAGTACCGGGGGCGTGGCACTCCCAGCAGTCCCACCCGTCACAGTCCGTGAACCCCACACGGGTTCTCACCGTGTCGGGGGTCGGTGGAACTGCAAACCTGAAATCTCCGACGCTGAGCAAACCGGAGGTTTGCGACGTACGCGAGTCTTCGATTCGCTTGACTCAGGGTTCCTCCGCGTTTACGCGGAGGAGGATGTCAATCCGTTACGTATCAGCTCACGCTGTCTGGAGCCGAAATCCGGCGGAAACATCTCCACGATCAGTTCGCCCGCGACCCCGATACCCTGAACGAACCGATCCGGCGTGATACGGATACGCCAGGCGCTCCAGAGCAAGAACAACACCAACAACAGGTACAGGAGGTACTCGATTCGCCGGCTCGGGAAGGCGGTCGGTCGCTCCCAGACCTGATACTCCGTGTCCCTCCCGTCGCGGTTCAACACTGACGATAGCATTCGATCAGCGCCCCCGTTCGGACTCCAGCTCAACGACCCGTCTCGACCCTTCCCCGTCGTCGCTCTGCCCGTCCGTCGAAGGGCTCGAAGACGAGCCGTTCCGGTAGATCCGATCCCTCGCTGCTTCGTCCAACTCCTCAGCGGTCTCCGGTTCGGCGTCGCCGAAACAGTTTGATAAAATATGAGTTCTATGTTTTATCCTTTGAAAAATAGATTTGATGCTGTACCGATTTTTACGTTTTTCATATCTGAAATCGAGGCCGTAACGACGATAGGCCTTTTTGAACGGGTGCGAACCGTCGGTGAGAAACACAGCACCGTCAACGTCGTGTTTCCCGCGGAGTTTAGCAACGAACGCGCGTGCAGTTACGCTTTGGTAGTTGCTTCAAACCGTGTACGACGTAATTCGTTCGTTTCGGGATCGACAACAGCGTACAGCAAATACTGCTCATCATCGAGTCGGATCACCGTTTCATCGACCGTAACGCGATCCGGATTCTGACCGGATTCGGGCTGTAACTCGGCTCCGTGAACCTGGTCGTACACAATCGAGCGAGCACGATCGCCACCAAATATCTAAATAATATATTGTATACGAAAGTGATAATTAACCGAGACGGGGTTGAACACCGAACGTCATCAAAGATCGTGGTGTCGCTTCTCGCTCCACAAAGCCTAATTCAATCTCACTTAAACAGCTTTTGAGGCGGCCGTTTTCGGGCATGAATCGCTCGGAAAACGCACCGCCTCGCTCTTCGTTCTTATCCGAACACCGCCGTTATAACGTCGCTGAGTTCGTTTAAATCCGATAATTTCTCTTTTTGTGTTTTGATAGATATGTCCGGGAGTATCCCGATCCCCACGGTCAAGCCACCGAGTTGACGGGAGAACATAAAAGCGGAAGAGATGGTTGCTGTAAACCATTACAAACAAAACTAATACTGTTATTTTACTGGTAGAGTAGCCTGATTCAAACCCGGACCAACACCAATGATACGATCGTGACTCGCCTCGGTGGATTCGTCCTACTCTCCGATAAACTGGGGCCTGGTGACTATTGTAAGTCAAATTGCTGTTATCGAGGAGCACCGCAGCGAGAGAAGCCAGTGAGCAGGATGGGGTAGTTTGCTTCCGATCGGACGATCGGTTGACTCCCTGTTTATTCTGAGCGAAAAGCGCGTTATTTTCAGGAGGCACCCTGTAGTAGTGTTTTAATTCTCCAGTCGAAACGAACCTATGGATATTAATATAATACTAACTCCTCGGGTCTCCCCCGAGGTCGTAGCGCGTTCGCTTCGGAGAACGGAAGAGTAGATGTGTTAATGAACTTCTACTCGAACCCCCTCTCTTCTGGTGCGTCTTCGTTCCACATCGGTATCGGGTTCGGTGCCACGTTTGCGTCGTACAGCTTGCACGGCCTCAGCGAATTGACATCCTCCTCCGCCATCCGTTCTAGTTTAGCAGACCGGGGGATCCAGAGACATCGAGATAGAATC
>CAZOFL010000175.1:0-3564 GCA_964579035.1 uncultured Natronomonas sp.
GCTCGTCGTCGTCGACGAGCACCTCGTCGTAGTCGCTCTCCCACTCGAGGAGGTCCGCGGCCCGCTCCCAACAGGCCGGCCACTCCTCCTCGAACGCCTCGTAGATCCCCGGATCCGACACGTTCGCCTGTTCGACGAACGACTCCGGCGGCTCGAAGGAGTCCTGTTCTTCGAGCCGTGCTTCGAGTTGTGTTTCCTCCGAATCAGACATTACGTAGTGATGGTCAGATGCGACACTAATAAGCGGGGGCTCTAAGCATACAAACATCGAGACGATTCGACCGGAATTTCGGACGCCGTTCGGCCGTTCAGAACCGGTCCGAGACCCCCCATCTCGCCCGAAACGAGCCGTTTATCGGTCCCGAAACCGCGAGCACCGGCGGAGGGGGCTCATCGGTCGATTTGACCTCAAACTATTTATACAGTGAACGGGCATCACCTCGACGACCCGCCCGGGACCCCGTCACCGATGTGATCTCCGGCGTGGTCGAAGAACGAAGACAGGAGTTTCCGCTCGGCTTTCCGCAGGTGGTTGTGCAGCGTCGGCGAGGAGACGCCCATCGATTCGGCGACCTCCTCGGCGGTCGATCCGCGGGGCCAGTCGAAATAGCCCGCAAAGTACGCCGCACGGAGCGCCGAGCGCTGCTTGTCGGTGAGCCGCTCGGCCAGCGAGTCCTGAAACTCCGCGACGGTCTCTATCGGGCGGTCGATAACGTGCTTCGCCCGGAGCCTGGTCTCGGGAAAAGCCGCCTGCAATCCCTTGACGACGGATCGCACGCCGGTCTCCCGGGCGATCTCGGCCCGGATCGTCTGTTCGCCCGACTCGACGACGCCCTCCCGGATCGTCGCGCCGATCTCGGTCAACGTCAACGCCGGCGAACTGCCCTCGACGGTGAGTTCAAGCAGCGACCGGTCGTCGTACTCGCGGATGTATCGGCCGTCGACGACGTCGGGCGCGGCCGTCGCCGTATCGAGGAACGCGTCCGGTTGGGCGCCCGAAAGCGTCACGTAAAACAGAAGCGACCCCTCGGCGACCGGGACGACCGCCTCGATCGAACAGACGCAGTCGTGGTCGGCCGTCGCGGGAACGAGAAACGCCCCTGGATCCGTACAGCCGAACTCCAACTCGACGACCGTGTCCGCCAAGAGCAGGTTCCGCCGCTCGATCGCCGTGATCGCGTGGCCGATGCGTGCGCCCAGATCCGACAGGAGCGTCCGTTCCCGGTCGCCGAAGGCGGTGCCGCGGTCGGTGAAGGCCGCCAGAACACCGTACGTCGTTTCGCCGTAGGCGATCGGAACGAGGCCGACGGAACGGGCACCGGAGGTCCCCTCCTCCGCGAAGGGTCCGAGGACGTCGGGCGGGAACTCGTTGCCCGCCAGGCGGGGCTGTCCGGTCCGAAGCGCCGACGCCAGCGCCGAGGCGTCGACGTCGACGGCCGACTCGTCGGCGGTCGGTGCGCCCGCCCACTCCCGGGGTCGGAGTCGCGATTTGTCCGGGTCGGTTCCGCCGATCCAGGCGGCGAGATACGCCTCACAGTCGGCGAGAGATGCACAGACGGCCGCCTCGATCTCCGACCGGGTCGAGGCGTCGATCAGTTCCCGGCCGGCGGCGTTGATGTCGGCGACCAGCCCCTCGAGCCCCTCAAGCGTCTCACAGCGGCGCGCGAGGGCGCGTTCGCGCCGAACGCGTTCGGTCACGTCCGTGACGACGACGACCGCGAACTCGACGCCGCTGTCGCCGGCGGGCGCGACCGTCTGTCTGACGTGGACCCGCTCGCCGCTCTTGCGGCGGAGTGTCACCTGCCCGCTCCAGGAGTCGCCTTCAAGCACCGTTCGGTGGAGTTCATCGCGGTGGGCGTCGGTGTCCTCGCCCGAGCTGAGGACGTCCGCCGCGGGACGGCCCACGACCTCGCTTTGGGAGTAGCCGATCAGATCCTCGAAAGCGGGGTTGACGTACTCGATATCGCCGTCGGTGGAGGCGAGACAGATCGGCTCTCCGGCGGCCGAAATCGCCCGGTGGAACGTGTCTGCGGTCCGCCCGTCGACGGCGTCGTCGGGCCCCCAGAGGACGACGGTAAAGCCCGAGACGCTGTCGGTCCCCCGTCGGGAAACGAGCGCCGTGATCCGGACCCGGTCACCGTCCGGCCGTCGGAGCCAACACGTCTCGACGGCGACGTCCTCGCGGGCCGCCGAGGCGAGTACCTCCTTCGGGCGGGCACGCTCCCGCGCCTCGTCGGTAAAGAGGCGACCGAACGGCGTGCCGATGAGGGCGATCCGCTCGTACCCGATCAACCCCTCCGGGTCGCCGCTGCCGCCGACGATGCGGCCGTCGGCGTCGAGTTCGAGCCCGGCGGTCCCGGCCGCGTTTCCGAGCGTGAGCCCCTGCTCGTCGGCCGATCCACGGGTCGAATCCGCAAAGGCCGCGGCGACTTCGGCGTCGGTCGGTGAGTCGAGGTGTCTCTCGAGCGCCGCGAGGCGGTCCCAGCCGCCGACCGCCCTGACGACGCCGGGGTCGATCCCCTCCTCTACGAGCAGTCGCTTCGCGAAGTATCGCCGGAGTTCGTCGCTCGAAACCGCCTCGTATCGACTCTCGCCGGTTAGTTCGGCCGCCCGGGAGGCGATCTCGGAGACGATCATCTGGACCCGGCGGGGTGTGACGTCGATCAGCCGTCCGTCCGGAGCCGTTCCGGTCGTCGCGGCATACTCGTCGACGGTACGGGCCAGGTCCGCCGGCAGATACGTCCGGCGGGATCGCTCCCCCTCAGCGTCGCGGACGGACAGGAAGTGAGAGACGTCGCCGTCGAACCGCCGCCGATCGACATCCGCCGGCCGTATTCGGGTCTGTTCCGCCGGCTGAACCCCGGCCTCACCGATGAATCTGACGACGAGGCGGCCCCTAGTGGTCCCCGCAGCGTCCCGGAGTTGCTCGTACTCCCGACGGCTGAGGTCGTCGCCCATTTCGTATTTTTACTTGATTGCGAAATAATATACCTTTCGGAGGACGTTTCCTTCGGCGTTCCGAACCGCTTGTGGAACAACGGGGCGGACGGCGCGATGGAGTCCCGGAACGCCGGCAACGCGATACCGTTTTTTCGTAAATTCGGAGAAAAGCGAAATCAGTGCTCGGATTCGAGATACGAGCGGGAGTGCCCGGAGAGCCGCGCCCGGAGTTCGCCGACGATCTCCGGGTTTCTGAGCGCGCTGATATCACCTAGCTCCTCGCCCGTCGCGATCCCCTCGAGCAGTCGGCGCATGATCTTTCCGGATCGGGTCTTCGGGAGTTCCGGGGTGAAGACGACGTAATCCGGGACGGCGACCTCGCCGATCTCCCGTTCGATCGCCCTGAGGACGGCGTTTCGGAGCGTCGAGTCGCCGGTGTATCCCTGTTCCGGGCTGACGTAGGCAATGAGATCGCCGTCGGCGCTCGTGACTGCCGCCTCGGCGATCCCCTCGACGCCGACGACCGCCGACTCGATCTCCATCGTGCCGATGGTGGCGTCGCCGAGCGAGATCACGTCGTCGACGCGGCCGAGAACCGTGATGTAGCCGTCCTCGTCGATCTTT
>CAZOFL010000176.1:0-3550 GCA_964579035.1 uncultured Natronomonas sp.
TGTACTATGGCGAACGGCAAATACGCCGCGCGCAAACTCAAGAAGGACCGCCAGAAACACCGGTGGTCCGACTCCGATTATGCGCGCCGTGCCCGCGGACTCGGCAAGAAGTCCGACCCGCTCGAAGGTGCCCCGCAGGGTCGGGGCATCGTCCTCGAGAAGGTCGGGATCGAAGCAAAGCAACCGAACTCGGCCATCCGAAAGTGTGTCCGGGTCCAGCTCATCAAGAACGGCAAGCAGGTCACCGCGTTCTGTCCCGGTGATGGTGCTATATCCTTCATCGACGAACACGACGAGGTCACCATCGCCGGTATCGGCGGGGCGAAGGGCCGTGCGATGGGCGACCTCTCTGGTGTCAACTACAAGGTCGAGAAGGTCAACGGCGTCTCGATGATCGAACTCGTCCGCGGGAACGCGGAGAAACCGGTCCGATGAGTTCGGACGCCCCCGAACCGGATGCGCCGGCCTCGACCGACGACGAGCGCGTCTCAGCGAAACTGTTCGGCGAGTACGAGACCGACGGGATCGAGTACTCCGACCCCTCGACCCGCCGCTACATCACGGTGACACCGATCGCTCACACGATGGGTCGACACTCCGAAAAGCAGTTCAAGAAATCCGAAATCTCGATCGTCGAACGGCTCATCAACCGCTTGATGCAGACCGACGAGAACACCGGCAAGAAACAACAGGCGACCCGCATCGTCCGCGACGCCTTCGGGATCGTCGAGGAGCGGACCGACGAGAACCCGATCCAAGTGCTCGTGACGGCCGTCGAGAACGCCGGGCCCCGCGAGGAGACGGTCCGGTTGAAATACGGCGGCATCTCCGTGCCGAAGGCCGTCGACGTCGCCCCTCAGCGGCGCGTCGACCAGTCGCTGAAGTTCATCGCCCAGGGCACGTACAACGGCTCGTTCAAGACGACGACCTCGGCCGCCGAGTCGCTTGCGAACCAGCTCATCGGCGCGGCGAACTACGACCTGCAGGCCTACCCCGTCAGCCAGAAGGAAGAACAGGAACGCGTCGCGGCCGCCGCTCGCTAACGCCCTGTAGCGTTCTTCGGTTTTTATTTCGCCGCACTCGATTGTCGCGAACCGCACGTTTTAGCGACCGCCCCTGGTACGTCGAGTATGGAACCCCCCTACAGCCGCCGACGCCTTCTGGCGTCCGCCGGCGCGGCCGCATCGATCACCGCCGCCGGCTGTGTGGGCGGTTCGGAGGACGGCTCCCCGGGCCCTCCGGAAGCCATCGAGTCGCCGTACGACCTCTCCGTGACCCACGACATCGAGGCGTGGGACGGGTACGATCCCGACTGGGAACCGCCCGAAACCGCCCCGACGGCGGCGAGACTCGAAACCGAGACGATCGTCGAGAACCTCGAGATACCGTGGGACGTGGCGTTCGCCCCCGATGGCGAGGTATTTCTCTCCGAGCGGGTCGGCCGGATCTCCCGCTATCGGGGCGGCGAACGCGAATCCGTCGTCGAACTCGAGGGAGTAATCGACCACGCCAGCAGTTTCGATGGGGACGGCTCCGAGTGGTGGGGCGGCGGCAGCGAAGGTGGGTTGCTCGGGATCGCGTTGCACCCGAACTACCCCGATGTTCCCGTGCTGTACGCGTTTTATACTTACGGGGCGGGAACCGACGAGTACCGAAATCGGCTAGCCTGCTACGACGTCGACGACGGTTACGAGGAGACCGTCGTCATCGACAACGTCCCCGGCCACCGAATCATCCACAACGGCGCCCGGCTGGCGTTCGGGCCGCGGAACTACCTGTGGGTGACGACGGGCGACGCCGACCTGACGGATCGGGCGCGGGACACGGGGAGTCTCGCCGGCAAGGTGTTGCGTCTCGAACCGGACGGGACGACCCCCGCCGACAATCCGGGGCTCGACGATCCTCGGGTGTTCAGCTACGGCCACCGAAACCCACAGGGGATCGCGTGGCTCCCAGACGGGACGCCTCTCGCGACTGAACACGGTCCGGCCGCACGCGACGAGATCATCGCCCTCGAAGCCGGCGGCGACTACGGCTGGCCGTCAGTTCGGGGGGCACCGGGCGACGACGACCACGACGGGTACGCGGATCGCGACGACGTTCGGGCGCCGCTCGTCCACACGACCGAGGAGACGTGGGCGCCCTCGGGGTGTGTGTTTTATACAGGCGATTCGGTCCCGGCACTTCGGAACCGGCTGCTCGTCGGTGGGCTCGCCTCCCAGCGGCTCAACGTCGTCTCAGTGTATCCGTCGACGGCTCCCGACATCGGCGGCAGACGCCACACTCGGGCGTGGCTTGGGTCGGCGTTCGAAGCCGTCTCGCACGGACTGCTCGAACACGACCTCGGCCGGATCCGCCACGTCGAAGCGGGGCCGGACGGCGGCCTGTATGCGATCACGTCGAACCGGGACGGGCGGAGCGACCGACCGACGGAGGATGCCTTCCCGCGGGCGGCCGACGACCGCCTCGTCAGGATCGTTCAGTCGGCGTAACGATCGTTCGTCCTCAGTCGGCCGCCATCCCACCCGAAAGCGCGTACTCTCGGGTCACGTCGACGAGCGACTTCCGGTACTCCGATTCGTCCGGGTCGTCGCCGAGCGATCTGAAGTGCGTCTTGAACGCCGCCAAGGAGACCCCAGGGGCGTCCGATGCGGCGGCGTCCGCGAGGTCGTACAGACGGTGGTCGTCGTCGATCGCGTTGTGACGCTCTAGGAGCGCGAGCGCGAACGCGGCGTTGACGGCGGTGATCTCCGGGTCGGCCGATGTCGTCTGCCGCGTCCATCCGCCCGGCGCTGACGGCGGCGTTTCGGCGAGCGCGCGCGCCAGCGAGGACTCCATGAAGTCGACGAGCTTCGCCGTCGGACCGATATCGAGCGTGATGTCGTCGGCGTAGATATCCTTCATGTGGTTCGCGATCTGATAACAGTGCGAGAGCTTCCGGCGCTCGACGCTGCGCCCGGCGAGGGCCAAAAACAGCGCCTCCTCCATCGACTGACGGTGTGAGGGATGGCCCTCCTCGTAGCGCGCCATGTGTGCGAACTCGTGGAGCGCGAGTTCCCTGGCCATCGCCGAGGTCGCCGCGTGTCGCGAGACGATCAGCTCGTGGCGGTCGTCGTAGTGTCCGGCCATCGTTCGCTCGTCGGGGTTCTCGCGGATCTTCACGATCACCGGCAGTTCGAGATCGTACTCGGTTTCGAACAGATCCCGGGCGCTGAGAAACGGTTCGCTCGATCCGTCCCCTCTCACGCGAACGTCCATGTCAGTAGATATCAAGTGATGTACGGGTTTGACTGTTTCGCCGCCGGTTACAGCGGTAGCGAGGCGAAAGCCCACCCCCTTCAGGGGTGTGGATGAAGCCGACATGATATGCCACAAACCACGTGACACAGGCTGGTTGTAATCCCAACGTTTAGGCTAATCTGTCACATAATGTACTGTGTGAGCGACCGGCCACAGCGAACGAACACGTATACTGCCGATCCCACTACTGACAGATATCGGCAGTGTTTGTTTGACTGGCTGGCCGCCCAACCCCCACTCTGGAATCAGA
>CAZOFL010000177.1:0-3509 GCA_964579035.1 uncultured Natronomonas sp.
GTCGCGTCCTCGCGGACGAGGATTCGTTCGACGCTGAACTCCTCGCCGCCGTACTCGTGTGTGCGACCGATGACGAACTCCTCGTCGCCCGGCACCTGGATCCGGACGCTCCGGCTCTCGTCGTGGGTCCCCTCCTTCGGATGCAGCGTCAGGTTGACCGTGACGTTGCCGACGGCGCGGGCCCAGATGGTCCGAACGTCGCTCGCGTCCGCTCCGTCCTTTCGGGCGTCGTCGGGGCCTTCGAGTGACGTGATTCGGGCGGTCAGTATCGCCTCGTCGGTCTCGACCAGGAACTCGTCGCCGACCACCAGTCGCTCCTCGGGCGGAACGTCGATCCGGGCCTCGATCGACTCCCCGTCCTGGGAGACGATGACCCGGCGGTCGACGGTCGCTTCTTCCTCGAGTGTCGTCTTGTGGACATGGCCACAGTCCCCGCATTTGACGGTGACGCCGCCGCCCCGGTTGAGCACCTCGTGGACGGTCTCCGTGCCCGGCGAACACGACGGACACCGAACCGCGACGCGTTGTTGACTCATTGTTCGATATTGTCAGTCCGGACGTATAAGCGCGCGGCTCCGGGGCGGGCGCTACGCTCCTGGTTCGGGGAGTTCGATCGCCTCGCCGTCGACGAACACCGTCGGCTCACGGAGGATTCCGTCCATGTGGATCGGAGCCTCGGTGTCGCCACCGATACCGGCGTCGTCGCCGAACGCGATGTGGACCGTCCCGGCCGCCTTCTCGTCTAAGAGGACGCTGCCGACGAGCTCCGTTACCCCGAGGTTCGTTCCGATCCCGAGTTCGGCCAAGTTGTACGCGGCGTCACCGACCTCCTCGGCGGCCGCCTCGACGTCGGCGCGGATCACGTCGTCGGAGATGTCCGTCAGATACCCGTCCTCGACCTCGATGGTGACTGTCTGTCCGTCGGCCAGGCGGCCGTGCGGCCGGATGGTCCCGTCGACTACGTACGTTCCGGTCGCCGACTCCGGGCTGATAAACACCTCGCCGGCGGGCAGGTTGGAGAACGATCCGGGCTCGTGGACGATCCCCGTGTCCTCGTTCCAGGGTCGATCACCCAACTCGAAGGTGATGTCCGTCCCCTGCGGGGAGGTGACGCGGATCTCGTCGCCCCCCGAGACGGCGTCGAGCATCGCCGCGCACTCGGCGGCGATCGCCTCGTAGTCGGCGTCGAGGCCGACCGTGAACACCTCCTCGGTGATTCCCGGCAGCGTCGATCCCCTGGCTCCCGCCTCTGTCGCGTTCGATCGTGCGCGGGTGTGGCTGATGCTTTTCGTCGTCGGCGCGAGGAAACAGTCGGATTCGAGAAGCGCCGCGGCGACGGGTTCGGGCGGTTCGGCACCGTGTTGGGGTCCCGGGGGATACCGGACGATCACGGCGTCGTCGGTGGCCGCCAGCGCAGCGTCGTAGAGCGCCTCGCCGATCGGTTCGCGTTTGTCGTCGGTGACGACGACGCAGGTTTCACCCGGCGAAACCGCGAGACACTGTTCGATCGCAGTCGTGGCGGCGGCCGCGACCGCGTCGGGATCGTCGATAGCGATGGCGTCGCGTTCGGACATATCGCTCGCTTCGGGCGGCGGTTGCAAAGACGTTCCCCTCGCCGAGTCGCCGGGTCCGGGCACCGAGCGGGGAGAGAAACGGTTATTCGCGTGGCGTCTCCACCGACACGTATGAGCATACAGGTCGCGGTCAACGGCTACGGAACCATCGGCAAACGGGTCGCGGACGCCGTGACGCTTCAGCCCGACATGGAACTCGTCGGGGTCGCGAAGACGCGTCCCAACCACGAGGCGGAGTTGGCCGTCGAAAACGGGTATCCGCTGTATGCGGCCATCGAGGACCGCGTCGAACTGTTCGCGGACGCGGGGATCGACCTCGCGGGAACCGCCGCGGAGATGGTTGCGGCGGCCGACATCGTCGTCGACGCCACCCCCTCGGGGATCGGCGCGGAGAACAAATCGCTATACGAGTCCCACGACACCCCGGCCCTGTATCAGGGCGGCGAGGACGCCGACCTGGTCGACGTCTCGTTCAACGCCCGCGGGAACTTCGGGGCCGCGGCCGACGCCGACCACGTCCGGGTGGTCTCCTGTAACACGACCGGGCTTTCGCGACTCCTCGCTCCGCTTCAGGAGGAATACGGCGTCGAGAAGGCGCGAGTGACGCTGGTGCGACGGGGCGGTGACCCCTCCCAGACGGACCGTGGACCGATCAACGACATCCTTCCGAACCCGGTCGGCTTGCCCTCCCACCACGGCCCCGACGTGAACACGATCTTCCCGGAACTGAGCATCGACACGCTCGGCCTGAAAGTGCCTGCGACGCTCATGCACACCCACTCGGTGAACGTGACACTCGGGTCGACGCCCGCCGCCGAGGAGGTCCGGGACCTGCTCGGCGAACAGAGTCGGACGTTCATGATCCCGGCAGACTCCGGCATCGACGGTGCGGGGGCGCTCAAGGAGTTCGCGATGGATCGCGGCCGACCGCGGGGCGACATCTGGGAGAACTGCATCTGGTCGAAGTCCGTCTCGATGGAGGGGTCGGATCTGTACCTGTTTCAGGCGATCCACCAGGAGTCGGACGTCGTCCCCGAGAACGTCGACGCGATCAGAGCGACCCTCGGGACGGCCGACGCCGCCGAGTCGATCCGCCGGACGAACGAGACGATGGGAATGGATCTGTAGGCTTCGTCCGGCTCAATATCCGACGGCGACCGAAGGCTTTTGAGTACATCCGACGTACCCACGTGTATGCGCCGCGATGACCGCGACGACCCGTTCGACGATATCTTCAGCGAAATAGAACGGATGATGGATGGGATGGCCGGCGGCGGCCTCGACGCGGCTGACGCCGGCTTCGGCGGCGACGCACACGTCTCCGTGTACGAGACCGACGACGAGATCCGCGTCGTCGCGGACCTCCCGGGCGTCGACAAGGACGCCCTCCGAATCAAATGCGATGGCCGACACGTCACCATCTCCGCCTCGACGGGGACCAGCGAGTACGAGGAGCGGATCGAACTCCCGGCCCGCGTCGACGAACACTCCGCGTCGGCGTCGTTCAACAACGGCGTCCTCGAGATCACGCTCGACCGGACCGGCAGCTCCGCGAACATCGATCTGTCCTGACAAACGAGAGACGACTCCGTATCCCCTCCTGTATCTCAGAAACGAACTTCGACAGGCCCAGCGTACGCCGCTAGGTCCGCCGGACGGCCCGCTCGCAAACGTGCCCACACAACCGAAGGCTAGCGGATGCGACATCGCATGGGGCTCGGTCGGGTGGGGTCCGACTCCGCCTGTCTATCGCTTCGATCGTCCCGTCGTGGATGTGGTCAGCCGGCCGTGTTCCAGCGGTTGGGCTCCCGACGCGATCGCCGGGACGGCGTCGATCGCGCTCACTCCCGGCGAACGCGGTCGAGATGTTGCGGTCGACCGGTGCGGTGGATGCATAACGCCGGGAGGGATCGGGTTCGTCACTCGCTGCCGTCC
>CAZOFL010000178.1:0-3484 GCA_964579035.1 uncultured Natronomonas sp.
CAGTCGTTGATCCAGAAGTCGGCGTCGGCGTGGGGGCCTTCCATCTCCTGAAAGCCCATCCCGACGAGGACGTCCTTCACGCGGTTCGCCGTCTGTCTGAGGATGTGTTCCTTGCCGCCGTGGACGGTCTCGGCGTCCGCTTCGACGTTGTACTCGGTGAACTCGACGTTCTCGAACGCCCCGGAGGTGAGCAGTTCGGACGTCACCGCGCCGACGGTCTCGGTCACCTCGACACCCTCCATGAGCGCCGTCACGCCATCGTCGGTGAGCGTGAGGCTCCGGACGGTCGTCTCGGTCCGTTCGACGAGGCCCCGCGCCTCGAGGCGATCGAGAACCCCGTCGTCGATCGAGTCGACGTCCCCGGCGGCGACCGCATCGAGCGCCGCCGCCTCGGGATCGGCGTCCGGATCGTACCGGGGGTCCTCGCCCACCGCGACCGCACCGCCCTCGATTTCGCCGTACCCTTTTCGGGCGAGATTCGACAGCGCGATGTCGACCTCCGGCCCCTCGAGGCCGGCCGCACCGATCAGCCGTCCCATCTCCGCCGGGTCCTCGCCGGCTCCCGCCTCCACGGCGGCGGCCCTGAGGCGGAGCTCCGGGAGCCCCGCCTCGCGGTAGCGGTCGCCCTCCTCGGTGAGCGTCACGTCCTCCGTGACGCGTTCCTCGACCGCGAGGAGGCCGGCCGCTTCGAGCTCGAAGGCGGCCCGCGTGACCGCGGCCGTGTCTTCGCCGAGTTCCTCGGCGAGCTGTGCGACGCGTCTCGGTTCCGTCGCGCTGGCGGCTTCCAGGAGCGCGAGTTGCGTTTCGGGGAGCTTCATTACGTCCGGTTGCGTACGGCTGTCTGTTAGCGGTTCCGACTCGCGGACGCCTCGCCGGCCTCCGAGAGGTCGATCGCGTCGCCCGGATCGAACGGCAGCGTCCCGCGGAGATACCCCTCGATCCGCCCCGAGGGCCGGGCCCGGAACACGACCGTCGGCTCGTGGCCGACGGCCGGTCGTTCGCCGATCACGGCCGACCACTCGGCGTCGGTAAAGGACGTACAGTCGACGAAGAGGACGGCGTTCGGGTGGGCGGCCAGCTGTGCGGAGCGCTTCGCGCTCCCGGTCTCTTTGACCGCCGCGACGGGGTGGTCTGCGTGCGAGCGACGCGCCGGCGGCTCCGGCCGGGTCACTTCGATGAGACGGTCGCCGACGGCGAAATCCAGCGCGTGGCCGCTCGCCTGCTCGACCTCGGGGACGAACTCGATCCCGGCGTCGACGAGTATCTTCGCGACCGTGAACTCGGACATCGTGGCCCGCATCCGGGTGAGGTCGAAGCCCGGCGAGGTCCCGAGCTTCGAGGCCATCGTGTAACGGTGCTCATCGAGTACGCCGGTCGAAAGCAGCGACTCGTAGAACCCGAGCCCCGCCTCGGGGCTCGCGTCGGGGAAGCCGGCGGCGTCCTCGGCGAAAAACCGGCGTGTCGTGTTCCGGCCGTCCTTCGAGAAGAACACGGGGAGGAAAAACCACGTGACGTACTCGAAGGCGGCGAGCCACGGATCCGTCACCTCGAGCCTGGCGGTGAGTTCCCGTTCGGCCCACCGCGAGACTGCGTAGGGAACCTCCGCGAACGTTTCCTTGTCGGTGCGCCAGAGCTGTTCGGGCGTTTCGGTGTTGCCGAGCCAGTAGGCTCGCCCGGGTCGAAACGCAAAGAGCGCGAAGTCGCCGTTCTCCATATCGAGGCGGACGGCGTCGTAGCGGTCGTCGCCGACGGGGAACCACGGCTCCTCGAGGCGCGCTCCGAACCGGGACTCGAGCGGTGCCAGAAGCTGTGAACGGACGCGCTCGCGCGACCACGTCCCGTCGGACCGACGGAAGCGAAGGGGACCTGCCACGGCCGACTTTACAGTTGGGTCCGTTTACTGGTTCCGTTTTTCCGGCCCGATCGGCCCGTAGCGCCCGATACATTCATACCAGGCGCTACCCAAGTGTTGACTTACCATGTCAATGGGTGCCTATGATGAGGCCGAGCACGAGCGCCGCGAAAAGAAAACCTCGACAGTCGATGCGACCTTCGACGACGGGCGAACGGGCTACCGCGGAACGCTCGAGTACGACTCGGGGGAGTCCGCCGAAGCGCTCATCGACCAGTTCAAACAGATCTCCGAGTGATCGGCGCGCTGTCGCCCGGTGTATATAAATCGCGACGCACGGATCGACCGTTCGTATAAAAGTTCTCAGTTCACCGAAAACCCACCGTCGACGACGAGCCCGTGGCCCGTGACGAACGATGCCTCATCGGAGAGCAAAAAAGCGATGGCGTCCGCGACCTCCTCGGCCTCGCCGAGGCGACCCAGCGGGTACTGCCGTTTCGCCCGCTCCTTTGCTTTCTCGGGGTCCGATTGTGCCTCGAAATACCGGTTTCCGAGCGGCGTCTCGATGAAGCCCGGGCAGACGGCGTTGATGCGCACGCCGTCGCGGCCCGCCTCGGCGGCGACCGCGCGGGTGAAGTTCATGACGGCCCCTTTCGTCAGCGAGTACACCGACTGCTTCGGGAGGCCGAGAAACGACGCCAACGAGCCGACGTTGACGATCGATCCCCCGCCGCGCTCCTTGAAATGCGGCAGGGTCGCCTGACAGCCGTTCCAGACGCCCCGGAGGTTCACGTCGAGGACGTACTCGAAGGTTCCCTCCGTCACGTCCTCGGTGTACGCCGGCGGGTGGCCGATCCCGGCGTTGTTGACCATCGCATCGAGGCCGTACTCGTCGATCGCCGTCTCGACCGTCGCGTGGACGGCGTCGGCGTCGGTCACGTCGAGGCCGTGGAACGCCGCCTCGCCACCGGCCTCGCGTATCAAATCGACGGTTTCGTCCCCGGCGTCGTCGTTGACATCGGTCACGACGACGAACCCGCCCTGCTCGGCGACGCGCAAGGCGGTCGCGCGGCCGATCCCGGATCCGGCACCGGTGATGAACACTGTCTCGTTCTCGAATCGCATACCTGTACGATGGTAGCACAAAACATAAATCCCCTCTAACGAACCGATCAGCGTTCCCCACCGACGTCGACCACCAGCGCCTCCGGAAGCGCGGGGCCACGCCGGTAGGGCCCCCGTTCGAACGCTTCGAGGGTGACGACCACCTGCCCCGCCGCTCCCGGCGCGCGCAACACCCACCCCGCGGCCCGTGACGGCGGGATACGGGATGTTAGCGACCAGGACGGGCGGCGAGTTCGGCCCCGGCGCTCGCGACGGCGTCGGCACACGACAGCGCCCGTCCGAGGACATCGCGGTGGTCGGCCAACAGTCGACCGCGGACGGCGCCTTCCGTGTCCATCCCATCCCCCGGGTCGCGGTGGTCCGCCATCAGATCCCCCAAATCGCGGCGATTCCGAGCGTCGTCACGACGGTCAAAATCAGCTGTAGTGGCGCGCCGACCCTGAAGAAGTCGCTGAACTTGTAGCCGCCGGGGCCGTACACCATCAGGTTCGTCTGGTACCCGATCGG
>CAZOFL010000179.1:0-3404 GCA_964579035.1 uncultured Natronomonas sp.
AACTCCGCCTGCGGGAGCCGCGCCCAATCGAAGATCTGCATCGGCATCGCCGCGAACGGGCTCGAAAGCGAGTCCGGCGGGACGAACATCGACGTGGCGGCCCCGACCATGAGGATCGGCGCGGTCTCGCCGATCGCCCGGGACAACGAGAGGATCGTCCCGGTCATGATCCCCGGGATCGCCGAGGGTAACACGACGTCGCGGGTCACTTCCCACTTCGTCGCGCCGACGCCGTAGGCGGCCTGTCGGCGCGAATCGGGGACGGCCCGGATCGCCTCCTGTGCGGAGACGATGACGATCGGGAGGATGAGAAGCGTCAGCGTCAACGCGCCGGCGAGCAGGCTCGACCCCAGGCTCGCGGCGCGGACGAAGATCGCCAACCCGAGCAGCCCGTAAACGATCGAGGGGACGCCGGCCAGATTCGAGATGTTCGCCTCGATGAACCGCGTGGTCCGGCTGTCGGCGGCGTACTCCTCGAGATAGATCGCGGCCCCGACGCCGAGGAACACGCTGAAGATCGCAGTCAGGATTATCAGGAAGATCGACCCGACCAGCGCGGGGTAGATACCGGCCCCTCGGCCGCCCGGCAGGTAGTTCTCCGGGAACCGCGAGGGCGGGTACGTGAGGAAATCGAGGGTGAGCCACCCCCAGGCCTCGTAGACCAGATCCGCAACGAGCACGGCCAAGGCGACGACGCCGACGAGCGTCGAGATGATACAGATCCCGACGAAGATCCGCCCGTACAGCCGCTTTCTATCGAGATCCTCGCTGGTCGTGAACCCATCGAACGGCTCCGCAGCCATCACTCGTACACCTCCCGGTACTGCCCGCGGACGTACTGGCTGAGCAGGTTCATCGAAAGCGTCATGACGAACAGGAGCAACCCGACGGCGAAAAGCGACTGGTAGCCGATCGAACCGACCGAAACGTCGCTGATGCCGACCTGTACCATGTAGGCGGTCATCGTCTGGATCTCCTCGAAGACGTTGAGCGTAATCGTGGGCTGCATCCCGGCCGCGAGCGTCACGGCCATCGTCTCGCCGATCGCCCGCGAGATGGCGAGGACGAACGACGCGAGGATCCCCGAGACGGCGGCGGGGAACACGACGCCGGTCGAGACCTCGAACTTCGTCGCCCCGAGCCCGTAGCCGGCGTTCCTGAGTTCGTCCGGGACCGCCGACATCGCGTCCTCGGAGAGCGACGACACCATCGGGATGATCATGATCCCGACGACGATCGCCCCCGAAAGCGCATTGAACGTCCCCGTATCGGGGTAGAACCGCTGGATCTGCGGCGTGATAAAGGAGATCGCAAAGAACCCGTAGACGATCGTCGGGATGCCGGCGAGGATCTCCAGGGTCGGTTTCATAACTCGCCGGACACGGTTATCCGCGTACTCCGAGAGGTAGATCGCGGTGAGCACGCCGACCGGAAGCGCAATGGCGGCGCTTCCGACGACGATCAAGAGCGTCCCCCACACGAGCGGGAGGATACCGTAGCTCCGCGGGCGGATGATCGGCGACCACTCGGTCCCGATCAGAAACTCGACGATGGAGACGTTCCTGAAGAACGGGATCGAGCCGGTGACGAGGACGAGGACGATCCCGAACGTCGTCAACACGGTGACGAGCGCACACGAAAAGAAGACGACGCGGGCGATCGCCGTCCCGCGATCCGACACCGCGTCGCCGGTGATGTCCGACGTGGTCATTCGGTGGCCTCCGCGATCGCCGCCTCGAGTTCCTCGCGGCTTTCGGCGACGACCTCGTCCGACGCGGCGTAGTAGCCGACTTTCCGGGCGGCCCACTGTGTCCACGTCAGCCGCTCGTCCGGTTCCGCGAACCCGTTTTCGACCGCGGCCGTCCGAGTCGCTTCGTCGATCTCCTCGAAATAGAACCGAGTGAAAGCCCGGACGGTCTCACGGTCGAGGCCGGCAGTGCTGATGTAGACGTACATCGCCCGTGTGAGCGGCGTGTACTCCTCCGATTCGATCGTCTCACGCGTCGGGAGGACGCAGCCGCCCCCGTCGTCGACGCCGAGCAGTTTCAGGTCGTCCTCGTTTTCGTAGTAGTAGCCCGCGCCGCCGAACCCGAGCGCGTGTCGGTTCCCCCGGACGCCCCTGACGATGACGTTCGTGTCGGAACTCGCCGAGTAGTCGTTGCGGATGTTTCCGACCTCGCCGTTGATCGCCTCGGTGAAGTAATCGAACGTACCCGAGGCGGAGTCGCGGCCGTACAGGTCGATCTCCTCGTCGGGGAAGTCGGGATCGTCGGGCCGAAGGTCGTTCCAGGTCTCGATGCCGGAGCCACTGCGCCACAGCCGGTGGATCTCCTCGACGGTGAGACAGTCACACCAGTCGTTGTCGGGGTGGACCCAAAGCGCCAACCCGTCGAGAAGCGCCTCGAGTTCGACGTAGTCGACGCCGTTTTCGGTACACTGCGTGGCCTCGCTGTCGAGGATCGACCGGCTCGCGTTCTGGATGTCGGTCTGTCCGTCGCAGAACCGTTGAAACCCGGCACCGGTTCCGGACCCCCGAACCGGGATCTGCACCCGGTTGTTCAGCCACAGAAACTCCTCGGCGACGGCTGCGCCGTGTGGGAGGACGGTGTTGCTGCCGTCCATGACGACTTCGCCACGGAGGTCGTTGGTGTCCTCTCCGTGGGCGATACACCCGGAGAGGGAGGCGACAGCACCCCCGGCGGCCGCGAGAAACCCCCGCCGCGTCGACGGACGGGTGGTGGTGTGGCTGGGTCGCTGCCGACCTCCTGACATTATCCACAATCGGCACACGTAGACATAAGTACTCCACTATTAGTTCTATATAGATCTATGTTTGGTACGCCGTTCCGCACGAACGCGGAGTCCCACCGCGCTCGTTACACCGATACAAACGGCTTCAGTTCCGTCCAAGAGTTCCCGTTACCGACATATATATCTCGGCACCTCTTTATGTATCGCCCCCTGTTTTGAACCTATGGAGACGCGCAAAGTCCAGGTGACGGGCGGCTCTACGTATACGGTCTCGCTCCCCAAGGAGTGGGCGACGGCCAACGGCGTGGGCGGCGGCAGCGTCGTCGAGTTCCACCCCGAGGGCGACACCCTTCTTTTGACCCCACGGAGCGAGGACGAAAAGACCGAAGGAAGACTCGACATCACCGGACTGGAGGGCGACGAGTTGATGCGGGCGGTCGTCACCATGTACGTCAGCGGGTTCGACATCGTCACGCTGGAGACCGCACAGGTGACCGCCGCACAGCGGCGCACGATACGCGATGCGACCCAGGGGCTCGTCGGACTCGAAGTCATCGGCGAGACCTCCGAGCGCGTCCGGTTGCAGGATCTGCTCGATTCCTCGGAGCTGTCGATGCACAACGCGATCACGCGGATGCGACTCGTCTCGACGA
>CAZOFL010000180.1:0-3320 GCA_964579035.1 uncultured Natronomonas sp.
GGCTTGCGCCATCTGCTTTCAAGGCAGACGCAATAGTCCACTCTGCCATCCCACCACATTCGGTGTTGACGGCGGCGGTGTATAAGACCTGTCGGTTACCGGGCGAGACTGACCCCGTCGTCGTCGGCTTCGACGGCGAGATCGCACTCGGAAACCCACCCGGCGAGGTACGGCGGCACCAACGCGTCGGCTTTCATTCTGGTCCGGACCTCGAGGAGGATGCCGGCGAGGTCCTCGGCCGTCCGAAGATACGGCTTGGTCTCGAGGAATTCGACGCCCATCCCGGCGTCCCCGGCCCGATCGGTCAGCGTTTCGAGGGCGGGCGGCGCATAACAGTCCGCGAAGTCGATCGGTTCGCCAAAGGCCGCGTAGGTCACCCGGCCGCCGGGCGCGGGGCCGAGCACGGCCGGCGAACTCCGGAGTTTCATCGCCGCGCCGTCGATGTCCGTCCGCGCGAGGAGTGCGGCCTCCGGGCGTGCGATCCCAACCGACCCGACGCCTTCGGTTTCGAGCAGGTGCGTCGCCGTGTTTCCGACCCGGCCGGCGAACGTCTCGCCGACCTGGACCTCGAATCGGGTGTCGTCGCCGATCACGTCCCCGAGAACCGACCGGATCCGCGCCTCCGAATCGACCTCGAACCCGAGCGGCTCGGCCGGCCGGTAGTTCACGAGCACCTCGCCGCCGCTTCGCTCGGCGGCGAGAACGGTGTCTCTGAGGAGCGCAGTGTACAGGTCGGCCGCCTCCTCTCCCGACAGTGGCGACGAAGCAACGAGATCAGACAGCGCGGCCTCAGGGTGCGGCGGGTCCGCGAGCACAGCGACGGTGGTCATGCGTGGGGTTCGTCGCGGACGCATATCGACCCTGTGGAATCGACCACCGGTCGGTCGGGGGCCTCGAGGAGTCGGTGCGTTTTATACATCGGCCCCCGGAGGTACCGGTATGGACCGGATGAAGCTGCTTTCGGGTGCCTTCGTTGTCCTCGTCATCCTCTGGAGCGCCGGATCGGCGGTCGAGTTGTTCCTGACGACGCTTTCTATCGGCCCCCACGTGACGCCCGCCGCCGTGACCATTGCCCTCCTCGGCGTCGTCGTCCTCGCGGCTGTCGTCGCCGGGGCTCGCGGGCGTCGGTGGGTCGAGAACCCCGACTCGTACTGGTAACCCCGATGCGGAGTGTCGCCATCAACGTCGGCGCGAACACGAACCAGCCGGGGTTTCGGGGCCCGATATACGCTGATGGCCGCTTCGAGTACGTCCCCATTCCCGAATCGGAGCCGACCCGGCCGGACGCCGAGGTGCCGACCTACGGCGAGTTGGACCTCGGGACGAACGTCGGCGCCGTCGCGGACACGCCGGTCCACCTCGATCCGACGTTTGCCGGCGTTCACGGCTGTTCGTCGTACACCTACGGCGACCCACACGGCGTGAAAGCCCGTCCGCTGTCGGCGCTCTCGGCCGGCGATTTCGTCTTCTTTTATGCGACGCTGTCGACCGTTTCCGAGGATCCGGCCCCGTGGATCGCCCCCGAGTGGGGCGCCTACGTTATCGGGCAGTTCCGACTCGCCCGCGACCCCGTCAGCGGCGACGAGTTCGAAACACTCCCGGCCGAGGAACGGGAGCGGTTCGCGGCCAACGCCCACCTGAAACGCGAGCCGTTCGACGCCCGCGTGTTGTTGGCGGGCGACCCCGACGGGTCGGCGCTGTACGGGACTGCGGTTCCGCTTTCGGGCCGCGAGGCCGGCGTCGACGCGAACCGGTTGGTGACGGCGCTTTCGAGCGACTCCGGAAAGGGGCCGTGGTGGCGGCGACCGATGAAATTCGACCGCCGCGGGACCGAGACGCTTCTGGAACTCCGTCGGAGCGGCGACAGGGATCGGCCCTTCGGGTGACGGTCGATCGCCCCGTCACATCACTTTTCGTCGTGGCTCCCCGAGCGGTCGTATGACGGATCACGCACTCGTCGTCGGGGGAACGCGATTCATCGGGCGCCACGCGGTCTCGGAGCTTCTCGACGACGGCTACGAGGTGACGCTTTTCAACCGCGGTACCCACGGGAACCCCTTCAGTGACGACGATCGCGTCGCCCACATCGAGGGCGACCGGACGAACGAGTCCGACCTCCGCCGGGCCGGACTGAAACTCACGCCCGACATCGTCATCGACTGTGTCGCCTACAGGCCACGGGACGTCCATACCGCGACGGACGTCTTCGCCGACGTCGACGCCTACGTTTATGTCTCCTCGGGGGCCGCTTACGGTGCCGAGCGGATCCCGAAACGGGAGGACGAAACCCCGCTTCGGTCCTGTTCGGTCGAGGAGGCGACGGACGACACCGACGCGAGTTACGGCCCCAGAAAAGCCGAGGGCGACCGGGCGGTTTTTTCGGCCGCCGATCGGGGCGTCAACGCGATGGCCGTCAGGCCGACGGTCGTCTACGGCCCTCACGACTACACCGAGCGGTTCGATTACTGGATCGACCGCGTCGACGCCCACGACCGGATCGTCGTGCCGGGCGAGGGATCGGCTCTGTGGCAGTTGGCCTACGTCGGCGACGTGGCCCGCGCGCTGCGTCTCGTCGCCGAACGGGGAACGCCGGGAGAGGCGTACAACGTCGGCGACGGGCACGCGCCGATCCTCCGCGAGTGGGTCGACCTGCTCGCCGAGGCGTGCGGGACGGACGTCGAAGTCGTCCTCGCCGGCGAGCGCGAACTCGGCGCGGTCGGGCTTTCACCCGATTCGTTCCCGCTGTATCGCGGCTATCCGCACCTCCTCGAGACGGTAAAGCTCAGCGAACTCGGCTGGGAGCCGACGCCTCACTCGGAGGCGCTTTCGGAGACGGTTCGGGAGCACCGTGACTCGGACCGGACCGGCCGGGAAAACGGCCCCGACCGGGAAACGGAGGAACGGCTCATAGACGTGCTTGGAACGGTCGAGTAGCGGATCATATCACTGCGTCGCAAACCTTTAAACGAATATACTCTGTCCGTCCGGTGTGGCGCTTAAATTTTCGACAGTCACCAGGCCATCCGAGATCGGGATGCAGTGGTTGGTCCTGTTTACTGCGTATTTTCTCCTTGCCCTGTTTTTGATCGGCGTGTTCGATCTGCTCGTCGGGCTGTACGAGCTCATCGTCACCGGGCGATTTATCGATCCGATCGCCGTCGTCGAGTTACTGGACACCGTCCTGTTGCTCCTGATCATCGTCGAGGTTCACCGGACGCTCCTCTCGTACGTCCGCAACGAGCCGGTTATTCGGATCGTCCTCGGTGCGGCGATTATCGCCGTCGCCCGGGAGATCATCAGCTTTCGGATCGACGACTTCG
>CAZOFL010000181.1:0-3250 GCA_964579035.1 uncultured Natronomonas sp.
AGTTAACAAATGCCATGATAGACAGACTTGAGAAGGAAGTCGATATGCTCGAACGGCATCTGCAAGTGCTGCGGATGGTTATCGAAAGCGAGCCCATCGGGATCGTCAAGATGTCGAACGAAACCGGGTACCCCCACCACAAAGTTCGCTACTCGCTCCGCGTTCTCGAGGAGGAGAACCTCATCGAGCCGTCGAGCCAGGGTGCGATCACCACCGAGGATACCGGCGACTTCGTCGACGACCTCGACTCGAAGATCGACGAGATTATTGACAAACTCGAAGGGATGAAAATCGACGACATCCCTGAAATCAAGGGATAACTCAACGTTTTTGTTCTGCTTGCCCGGGAGTCACATCGATATCGCGAGCGACGGACAGTGACGTTACAACTCCGGAACGGTCAGATTGAACGACTCGTCCCGCGCCTCGACGAGGCAGAGATGGAACCCGTTCGTCCGCGAGAGCTTCACGTAGCTGCGGTGCTTGCTCCGGCTGAGTAGGCTGGTGCTCGTCGCCTCCTCGACGGCGGCCATCGCGTCCGACTCGAAGTAACTCGACGTGATGGCGACGGCTGCCGCGAGCGTGTCGTGATCGGCACAGACGTCCGAGGCGTCCACGACGAGCGGTTCGATAGCGTCCGCGCGGGTCGGATCCCGCCCCCTATCGAACGTCGCCGCGAGGAGCGGTTTCCCCCTTTTGTTTCGGGCGACGATGTCGAAGGTGGTTTCGCGGCCCTCGGTGCCGTCGCCGACCGGAATCGTCTCGTCGAAGCCGATCCGGTCGATTTCGGGCAGGGCGTCGTAGAGCGGCCGGAGCTCCTCGACCGCACTCGTCGAGCGGATCTCGAACAGCAACTCGAACGTAAGCCACTCGACGAAGGCGAACGTGTCCGAAGAGCGGAGCCACGACTCGAACGGATCGCCGTCGACGAGCGCGTCCGCGTCCTCGAAGGAGGTGTGGTACTCGATCCGAAGGTTCGATTCGACGTCGTCCCGGTCGGCGTCGCCGGCGTGGGCGTCCTCCAGCGTGCCGTCGCCACGGGTGCGTTCCCGAACGAACAGGCTCGTCCCCGCCAGCGCCGCCGACGGCGTCAGCGACTCCGAGGCGGAATCGTCGCTCCCCCCGATCCGCCGTTGCAGGTCGTCGCGCTCGGCTCGCAGCGATTCGAGTTCGGCCTCCAGCTCCTCGATCCGCGAGTCGGCGTCGGCGAGTTCGGCCTCTAGCTCCTCGATCCGCGACTCGTACGCCTCGATCTGTGGGTCGTCGCTCTCGGCTTCGGCTCGGGAGTCGCCCGACCGCGACACCGAGGTCGGCGGGCTTCGGGAGGTCGGCGATCCGTCCCGTGTCTCCACGCGTTCTCGCTCGGCGCGGCCCACGTTTTCGGGATCGCGTCGACCGCTGTTTTCGGGATCGAGCGACGGGACCGTTCGGGTGGTGACAGCCTCGATTCCGCCGGCGCCCTCGTCGCCGGCCTTGCCATCCGATTCCGGGGTCTCCGTCCGTCCCGCGTCGGCGATCGCGCCCTCGTCCGCTGGCTCGAATCCCGCCGCTGCCGCGTCGTCGGGCGGGGTCTCACCCGCCGTCTCGGCGGTGTCGTCCCCTCGATCAGTTCCCGGCGGGGACGGTTCCGGCGTCCCGCCGCCGGGGGCACTGCCGTCCCCGTCGGGGGACTCGTCCGACCCTGTTTCCGTGGCCGTGATCGCGGCGTCCTCGGAGGGCGACCGCTCCACGCCGGTGGTCGAGGGACCGTCGTGTACCGCATCGGTCGCCGGTCGTTCCGTCGGCGCCGGGTCGTCCGTTTCGTTGTCTTCCCCCACGTTCGTCGTCGAATCCGCATCTGTGGGCATACCCGTGGTGGGCCCGTCGGCGGCTGTTTCACCGTCGGTTCCGGGGGCGGCCTCCGACTCCGACTCCGACTCCGGAACGGGGGTCATCCCAGCGTCGGTCCCGGGTTCCGGCTCCGGTTCGGGCAGCGTCGGTCGGGGGAGCCGAACCGCGACCACGTCGTAGATACCGACCTCGCCGGTCGCTCTCGATTCGGCCTCCTCGCCGGAGAGCATCCGTGAAGAACCGACGAACGCGACACGGTCGGCTTCCCCGTCGACGTAGACGTAGTAGTAGTCGCCGCTCAACACGTTCTCGGAGAGTTCGACGTATCCGGTGAACCCGCCCTCCGAAAGCGTCTCGTCGACCGCATCGAGGGGTGTGTCGTCGGTGAAATACCGGCCGCGAACCTCGCCGTCGAGGGCTAACATCGCGGCGAGCGTCGCGGCGGCCGGCGTCGGGGCTTCGTGTCTGCGGCCGGTGGCGTCCTCGAAGGCGTCGATATCACCGCGTCGAGGAGTCGACTCGAGATCGGAGACGACGGCGAGCGGTTCGCCGTCCCGGAGAAACAGCCACGTCTCGCCGGTCTCGATCGCGCCGCTGAACCCCCGGGAAGCCAGCGCGCCGATCCCGCCGAACCCACCGTCGAACGGAGCGGTGTCCCAGTCGTCGACAACGGAGCGGGCGTCCATACCCGGAAATCCCACAGGACGGACATATAGCTACCGACCGATCGAGCCGATCACATCCCCATGTCGGCGGCATCCTCCGGCACCGGGAGCGCCCCCGGCGCGACGCCGAGCAGTTCGGCGGCGTGATCGAGCGCCATATCGAAGCCGTAGTACCGCTCGAGTTCGTCCCCGTCGGCGGTCGGCCGGACTTTCAACATGGCGTACCCCTCGATGTTCTGTGCGACGGCCGCGGTCCGGCCGTCGGATTCGAACTCCACGATTCGTTCCCCGTCGCGTTCGGTGTAGTGGGCGGTGATCGCGCCCGATTCGGCCTTCGACATGCACAACGGTTGGGGCCGCCCGGTTGCCAAACTACCGGTCCCGGCCGAACGATCCGGTGGGTCTTTGCCGTCGGTGTCCGGAGACGGGGTATGGAGTGGCTCACGAGCGGCCTCCGTCGGGACATCTGCATTCTGTTGTACGGAGAGGAACGGCGCGCACAGCCGCTGAAATCGGCGCTCGAATCGCGGTACGACCGCCGGGTCAAACCCGATCGGTTCTACGGAGCCTTGGACAGCCTCGAGTCGAAGGGGTTCACGGGGAAGCGTGTCGACGGGCTCGAGGACGTCTACTCGCTGACCGACGCCGGTCGTCGGAGCGTCGAAACGCAGTTCGAGTGGTTCCGCGAGCGGATCGAGGATTGACCTCCTCCCACGGCTGAAGCCGTGGGATTCCTCCGTGGGTAATCCAACCAG
>CAZOFL010000182.1:0-3147 GCA_964579035.1 uncultured Natronomonas sp.
TTCCTGCTCCGGATGAGGTTACAGCTGGTCCGCCCCCCGGTTAACAGTCCTTACTGCTGCTACAGCCCGGTATCGAGGGGTGGTACGAACAGCGGTGGCTCTCTGAGTCAAAGCTTGGATAGCAACTCGCCGTATCTTAACCAACAGCTGGGCATTCGTTCGTATTGTTGGTTAACCTTCTCTCGCCGTGATCGCTTCTCATAGAACCTGCTCGTATCTGTTCTCGTTTGAGGTGGAGTTCGGTATTGGGCCATGGACGGAAAACGTACGTTTTCCGTCGGTTCCTATCTGGCTGCTGTCTTGCGATTTTGGGAACGTGTTGGGCTCGTTTCTCCCTACCCCTCGCCACCAGCCGCCAGACGGCGAGGAGATGACTGTTCGGTTTGAGACAATAAAAACCACAATCAAGTACCTGGGTTATGATTGTATAATAAATTGCACCACCAGTAATGTTTTACAAAGCGAACGGCTAGCAAACCGTATATGTCGAAGCGAACATGGACCCCGGACTATGTCCGGCAACGTTTCCCTGCCGAGGTCCGTGAGTTACGACGGGCAGGTGGGAAAGACCCAGATATTAAACCGACCCACAAGTGGCTGCGTGAACACGGGTTCAGCGGCATTCAAGGATACGCCGAACGCCACGAGAAAACCGTTGATGACGTTCTTTTAGAAGAATGCGAGTTCGACCAGCGAGAGAAAAAGCCGCTTCCCGGAACCCATGCGGAAACGAAAGCGCTCGTTCACCGGTGGCTCCAAGACGAGGATGAAGAATTCAACCGGTTGAACGATACATCAGTCGGTAATGCGTGGACTCACATGAGGCGGTTGATGGAGATCTCGCGCGATGCCCTCGGATCGAGTAATCTTCTTCGACCGGCGCGGGCTCCACCTGGGAAGAACGTTCGGCTCACCCTTGATCTCTTCCGGGCGATGAACGACGAGTTCGAGTCAGAAGGGACTCGCTACAACTACGCCTCAACGCTCGATAAATTCTATGAGTACCTGGAAATGATCGGGGAAGTTGACTCGAACCCTGTCGAGAGCGTTCTTCCGCGGATGGGATGGACCTACACTCGGGAATCGCCTGCGAATACACTGACTCCAAAGCAGGTTCGAGAGTGTTGGAAAGCAACCAGATCAATCGATGAGGAGTCGGTCGAAGATCTCGATACCGAAACACTCAGAGAGCGGTTGGTAGAGAAAATTCTTCTACTGTCTCTCGCTGCATGCGGTGAACGAACCAGCGACCCGTTGATCACTAACGCGCAGGAAGACATCATCCTCGATCCAAGCGATCCCCGGGTCTGTTTCGATGACGAGCGGAAGAACGGCCCGGGTACAGTCCCGATCATGGCCGGACTCGACTACTTCGAACAGTATATCGAACTCCTGGACGAGGAAGGCTACGAGATGTTATTCCCAAGCGAGCAGTCAGCAGACGGGACCCGGTCAGACACATGGGTGCGTAACAAGATTGAAGAGATTGTTGACCGCGCTGGGGTCCGCTTACCTGACGGGTCGAAACCGACGCCGAAGCATTTCCGACAATTCTGGTTCAACGAGTACCTCGACGCCTACGAGGCGTACATCGCCAAAATAGAGGATGTCGCTGCGGAACAATCGAGCGCTTCAGCGGAGATCGTCGATAAACACTACCTCGCTAGCCACCGTGAACGAGATCACTTCCGCCGGTTCGCGTACACGCACTTCGAGACAGCGTTCCCGACCGACGTTGTGATCTCGCCTGAAGAGATCGCAGAAGCTCGGAACGACACTGATGACGACGGGCAGACCTCGCTGGGAGACTTCGTCGGTGCGTGGCTTCCCGGAACGGCGACCGCATGGGTATCCGCCCAGGCAACGAAGGCACGAGCGAGCCGAGAAAAAGCCGCTATCGAATATGATCCGCGAACATCGCTCCCCTCACGGCGAGAAGCTGCTGTTACCGCTATCGGAACAGTTGCGATGGCAGCAGTCATCGGTGTGATGACAGCAATTCAGGGAATTAATCCACTTGTTGCTCCAGGGTCTGTTCCGCCAGAAATGCCAATCGCTCTTCTCCTGTGGCTGGCATACGCAATCTACGATATGCCTGATCTTGAAGAACCACCTATACAGCCGGTGTAACTACTGTCCGTTCGCGTTTGACGCTCGAAGCCCCCGAAATCCTCACACACCGTGTTCGCGGAATCGATACAGATTAATCTCAACGCGAAGTTCGTCGAAGTCATCGTCAGCCCCGGCGACGAGCGTCGCGTCACGTTCGTGGGCGAGCGCAACAGCGTATGCATCGGCAAGTGAGATGCTCCCATCGGCTTTCACTTCTGCTGCCAGTCGCCAGTCAGCCGCTTCAAGCTCCAATCCCTGCCGTTCAAGAGCACGAATGTCTCGGTCAGCTTCCCGCAGCGAGGCGTCTGTCGGAACGTCATCGACGCCTTCGAACCGAGCAACGAGATAGAACACTTCACTCGCATTTGTCTCGGTAAGGAATCCGTCAGCGTCGCCAGTGAAGACCTCGTCGAGAAGCTCAGCGACGGCTTCGTGGCCGGGTTCGTTGTACAGGAAGGCGATGATCGCTTCAGTATCGAAGACGTAGCCGCCGCTCATGCGTCCTCGGACGGGCGTAGCCGTTCAGCTCGCCCCTCTTCCTTGCATTTTTCTTCGTCCTTCATTTCACGAACCCGCTCCAGCACTTCACCGCGTTCGTGCTCGCCAGCGTGGATTCCATGTAGCTCATCCGGCGACGGAACCGGCTCGATGATGATACGGCCCTGCTCTTCGTAGACGAATACCTCGCCCGGCGTCTCGATCCCGAACTTCTCTCGTAGTCCCTTCGGAATCGTGGCCTGTCCTTTTTGAGATACACGTACTACCATTGGTTCATTTGTACTACTTGCCATCGTTAGTAGTACCTGTGGAGCCCTGTGTTACTAAATCTACCGCAGTCAAACGATCTGCGGCTTTATTCGTATTCACCAATCTCACCAGTCTAAGCATCCGCCGTAACTGTTAACATTAATATTAAGATTAACTTCCTTTGTTAAGGTGTTTCCTGAGGTTCAATCTCTTCATGCCGCTCCCCGTCAACTCTATAAGTATGAAAAAAGTATGTACTGCTATGCGTGAGCACAAACGCAAGGTGGG
>CAZOFL010000183.1:0-3111 GCA_964579035.1 uncultured Natronomonas sp.
TCGGCCATCTCCGGATCGGTCATGATCGTCGCCGGGTTCGAGTTGACGAGGACGACCCGCGCACCCTCCTCTTTGAGCGCCCGGCACGCCTGTGCGCCCGAGTAGTCGAACTCCGCCGCCTGTCCGATCTGGATCGGCCCGCTGCCGATGAGCAAAATAGTGCGGTCCTCGTCTGGCATTACTCGACCCGAGTCCGTACATCGTAATAAGCCCGGCGAAAGAGTGCGGAATTCGTAATGGAAGTTCGAATTTCGAACCGCCCCTCGGCAATCGCCCCGGCGACGGTCGCTACCCCCTCAGAGCACGACTCCGCCCGTCACGAGGATGTACACGCCCACGAGCACCAACATGATCGGCACGAGCAGCCGGTCGACCCACGGCGGCACGCCGGCGGCGACGGTCCCCCGTGCGAGCCCAACCGCGAGCGGAAAGAGGGCTGCCGCCGCGAGGAGGTACACCGCGACCACGGTTCGGAACTCGCCCGCCGACAACCCGATGAAAAACGGAATATAAATCGCCAGATTCTCGCCGCTCAGCCCGATCACCGTCGCGAGGACGACCACCCCCCGGCCGACTGCGCCGGGGAGGAACTGCGATTCGTCGGTTCCGTCTTCCGATAGGGCCGCCCCGTCACCGGGCGAGCGCTGTGTCATAAGACCTCTGAGGCCGAGTGCGATCGGGACGACGCCCAGAAGAAACGACCACGACCGAAGCCATCCCGCCACGAGCACGGCACCGACGACCGCCGCAGCGAGGCCGACGACGGATCCCGCGTAGTATCCGACGAACACCTCGGCCGTGCGGTAGTCCCGGTCGACACAGAACGCCGCCACGACGAGCAGCGTATCGACGTTGCTCACGACGAACAGCCACAGCGCCACGGCCAGGACGGTCTCCACGGGCGGGGGTACTCCGGGGGTCAACAAGAAAGCGTTCCTCTCCTATCTTATTTGACGGCGGGATTCTCCCCTCGCGGAAAGATAGCCCCCGTAGCTCAGATCTCGATCGGTCCACCGGTGTCGTAGTTCTGCGCCTCGAGCGCTTCCTCCATGGCGCACAGCAGGGCCGCGACGTTCTGCGGGCGGGCCGAGTGTCCCATGCAGCCGATGCGCCAGAGCTCGCCGGATAGATCGCCGAGTCCGCTCGCGATTTCGATGTCGTACTCCGATAGCAGGAACTCGATTACGGCGGTGTCGTCGACGCTGTCGGGCACTCTGACTGTATTTAAACTCGGTAGCCAGTGGTCGCGGTCCGGGAACAGCTCGAGCCCGAGGCCTTCGAGTCCGGCGACCAACTCCCCCGCCACCTCGCGGTGGCGCTCCCAGCGTCGCTCGAGTCCCTCCTCGGCGACGATCCGAAGCGCCTCCCGGAGCCCATAGAGCGCGGAGGTCGGCGGCGTGTGGTGATACGACGGGTCATCGCCCCAGTAGTCCATCACACCTGCGAGGTCGAGATACCACGAGGTCGGGTCGCTCTCGCGGTTCAGGATCCTCTCACGAGCGCGATCGTTGACGGTCAACGGGGTCACGCCGGGCGTACAGGAGAGACACTTCTGTGGGCTCCCGTACGCGACGTCGACGCCCCACTCGTCGACCCGGATCTCGACGCCCGAGAGCGACGTGACGCAGTCCATAATCGTGTAGGCGTCGTGGTCACGGGCGATGTCGGCGAGCTCGGAGACGTCGGGCTGGCGGATGCCCGTCGTCGTGTCCGCGTGACAGAACCCGAACACGTCGATGTCGTGCTCGGCGAACGCCGCCTCGACGTCGGCGGGCGCAACCGGGGTCGTTGCCGGAACGTCGAGTGGGACCACCTCGCCACCGACGCGGCGGGCCATCTGTGCCATCCGGTCGCCCCAGTACCCGTTCGTCCGGACGAGCATCGCGTCGCCGGGTTCCACGAGGTTGCCGATCGAGGCTTCCATCGCGGCGGTCCCGGTGCCGCTGATCGCCAGCGTCCACTTGTTGTCCGTCTGGAAGGTGTATCGGAGCAGTTCCTGCACGTCGTTCAACACGTCGAGGAAGTCGGGATCCATATACCCCAGTGCGGGGGCGGACATCGCTTGCCGGACGCGCGGCGAGATCATGCTGGGTCCGGGGCCCATCAGGATCCGCGACGGGACATCGAGTTGGTCGGTCTCGTATGGATCGTTCACACCAACGCAACTGAACGCCTATTTTAAAAGTCCTTGCCCCACGTCGCTTTCCCGTCCGCGGAACGGGTCTTCACCCGGGAGCCCACTGTCCGACCGAATCATGACCCGGAGGGCGCTACCCCAACGGGGAGGACGGTGTCGATCCGTAGCGGCGTCCCCGCAGTGTGAAGAGCAATCGGGTCGCTCCAACCGACCTCCTCAGACGTCACGTGCCGATGGACGCCGGCCTCGACGGGTTCGGGGAGGTACGCATCTCTCGGCTTCCCCCCGGAGCCGGTGGTGTCCCTGGCTTCGGGGATCCGGAGTCGGTAGCGTTCACCGTATTCCGTTCGTTTCACCTGCTTCGGCCGTACCTGCGGGATCTCGAAGGTTCGAAACCCGACATACCCGCCGAGCCAGCCGATCAGATCATCCCGACGGCTCCCAACTGCCCGACGTAGCTCCTCGAGTTCGGGGTCCGTGGGCCGGACTCTGTGCCCGCCTTCCCCCATGGTCGCCTCGAGTCTCGAGCCGAGTCGTTGTGAACTACCCTGACCTACCGCGCTCGGGGCTACTCGCCCCTCGCTTGTTGAGGACAGGGCTTTCTGTTTCTGTGTCGGAATTTATACCCGACGTGGGCACAGAGATTCCAGACTCCGCAGGCGATTTCCCTTTACAGGAGGTTCGGAGTGTCCCACTCCTACCTGTTGGACGCTCGACCACAACCGACGGTGCGCGCTTCTTGTCGTCGTTCGAAAGAGCTCCGCTCTTTCGTGATGACGAAACGCCGGAGGCGTTTCGAACCACGCTTGAACACCACCGGAGACATGGTGAGCATCGTACCGCCGACTTCGACCACAGAGGTAGTAAGGCCATGCCGTGCGGTGAAAGTAGAACGATGACGGCGCTGTATCCCCTCCCTACTCGCTCCCTTCGGTCGCTCCTTGAGGAAGGGGGCTTAGCGCCTGCAAAACAGC
>CAZOFL010000184.1:0-2992 GCA_964579035.1 uncultured Natronomonas sp.
TGAGACTACAAACAATCGACCCTACCCCGTCGCTGTCTTGCGTTCAACAAGGCAACTATTGTGTCTCTGGTGACTCTTTTCACAAGAACCAGTTTATCGTTGCGCAGTTCTCTATATAAATTCATCCCTACTTCATAAACAAAAAATAATTTCTATTCCCCACCGCCTGAGCGAGGAAAGATTCTTTGTCTCTCGAAGGAACTTGGTGAATTAATACTCCTCTAGTTCGACTAACCGATGAAAGAGCAATAATCGCCACGGGAGAGAGTGAGATCACCAAAAGTTTTAATGTATAGGTACGGAGATATATGGTCGATCATGAGCGACAAAAAAAGGGCCAAGATCACACCTCAAGAGACTGGGCTGGACCGCCGGAAGTTTATGGCGGTGGCGAGCGCACTGTCAGCCCCTGCGCTGACAGGCTGTTTGGGGGAGAATGGAGACGATAATGATGACGACGACGACGTCGAAATCGACGATTCAGATGACAGAGGAGAGACGCCTGATGTCCAAGAAGGGGGGACACTCCAGGCGACGATGGAGTCGCCACTGAGCGGTCTCGACCCGGCATACGCCGGTCTCTGGGTCGACTACTCCGTTGGTTCGTGTATACACCAGCAGCTATTCGAGGTCGACCGCGATTACAACCTCGTCGGGTTGCTGGCGGAGGATACTGAGATAAGCGAAGACGGTCTCACGTGGGATATCAAACTACGAGAGGGAGTCATGTTCCATCCACCGTACGAACGTGAGATGGTCGCCGAGGATGTCGTCTACAACTTCGACCGGATCGGTGATCCGGATGTTGGATCGCCCCGGGCGGCACAGCTCGAACCAATCGATGACTGGAGCGCGGTGGACGATTACACGTTCCGAATCGAACTCCCACGCCAGCTCGCGAGTCTTCCTTCCTGGCTCGGATTTATGGGCTTGTCGGTTCTCTCACCGGACGCGCTGGAGGAGGAAGGCGATGCAGAGCAACTCCCGGTCGGGACTGGTCCGTTCAAATTCGAAGAGTGGCAGCCCCGCGAGGAACTCCGGCTCTCGGCTTTCGATAACTACTGGGAACCGGATATTCCAGTCGTCGACGAACTTATTCTGAGCCCGATCACGGAAGAGGCTGCTCGTGTGACTGAACTGACGACGGGGAACATGCACCTCGACCGCACACCGCCAAAAGACGACGTCCCATCACTTGTCGACAACGACGACATTGTGGTCAACCAGCAGGAAAGTGGTGGCTACCGGATGCTTCACCTGAATCCGACAGAAGATCCAGACGAGGGTCGTTCACCTCAGAAACCCACGACGGAGTTGGAGGTCAGACAGGCAGTGAACGCGGCGATCGACCGGAACGCGATGGTCGAGTTCGTGGACAATGGCTTCGGACAGCCAACTCAGACCTGGTTCCCCGAAGACAGTCAGTGGCACAGCGACTACGCGCCGTTCTCGATGGAGGCGGAACCGGAGCGGGCTCAAGAACTAATCGAGGAGGCTGGTTTCAGCACCCCGCTCGAAATCACGATCCTCTCCACACCTGACGACGAAGCACTCCGCGACGTTGGCCAGGTGCTTCAGGATAACCTGTTGCAGGCCGGTTTCGATCCAACTCTCGAAGAACTCGAAATCGGTACCTGGGTCGGTAGACTCTCCGCCCGGGAGTTCGATATCGCCGTGGACTGGAGTGTCTCGAACCTCGATCCAGGAGTGTTACAAAGTGGCTACGACCAGGAGAACTTCCCACGCGCACTGACGCCCGTCCGTGGCATGCACGACGAACTGTTCGATCTCTGGGAAGCCGGTGCCGAGGCAGAAAGCGACGCCGAGCGCCAGGAGATTTACGTCGAACTCCAGGAAGAACTCGTGGACCTCTCGCTGAACATCCCGATTTACTTCCGGGACCTGGTCGAGGCCTACCGGACGAACGTCTGGGACTACGAGACACACCCTCATTTCCTCAACTGGAAAGGGGCAGTCGACACGGCCTGGATTGAAGAGTAAGCGTATCTGCCGTGTTGAATAGATGCTGAGTCACGGTTACAGAGGCTCACAGAGTGGCTCTATGTTCAAGATGGCGAACATGAGGACGATTTCACGGAACTGTCGATACCAGCCGAGCGCTCGCACGGCATCGCCGAGCGAGCGCTTCGTTGTCGAATACGAAGTCTCGGCCATCCAGCGCTGAGAATAGCCTTTTGTCCGGATGAGAGCGTTATGTCCCACCGTCAACGGTCTCGATCCACGCTGTAAGATGAGTGGCTCGACACCGAGCGCGTAGAACTCGTATTTCGTGATCCAGTTGTGGAAAGCTTTGTCAGCAGCCACGGACAGCAGGTCGTCCGCGTTCCGGCGGACGACCTGCGGCCCGGTCTTCGTATCGTGTTTCCACCGGGCCGAGATATGTACGTCAAGGACGGCAAGAGACTCTCTGTCGGTTAATGTCGTCACTTTCAGTGTTTGAACGTTACTTCCCGACCGCTGGCGATAGTACGACGAGGCCGAGCGGCGGTCGAAGAACGTGCTGTCGAGTGCTGCATGTCCGGACTGCGGGTGCTGCTGCGCTGAAACGCGCAGCAGCGCCCGCCACACCCACATTTTCAGCCGGTCGAACGATTTGTAGATCGTGCTGTAGTCCGGCAGATCGTCCCGATCTAAGTCGAGTACGTCACGAATTTCGGCCATATACGTCAGCCGATTCGGCGTTTCACGGTAGCTGTGGTCTTCTTCGAGCCGAAAGCAGTGCAGAACAACGTGGACCCAGCGGGCGAACCCGCCGCTGGCGGGCTCGCCCGCGTGCTTCCCCAACGCTTGTTTGACTAGGTGCCGACACTGCTCAACGAAGTCGAGGAGATCGACTTCCATGGACAGAATCGATTTCCTCGGCTTCGCCCTTCTACTCCGCGATATGAGCGGATTAGATCGCTATTCAACACGGCAGAAAAAGACGGTTTACGAGTATCTGGGAAAATTAGCACAGGCGGGGCTCATCACT
>CAZOFL010000185.1:0-2972 GCA_964579035.1 uncultured Natronomonas sp.
TCGACGACGAGATAATCGAGGGCGCCCCACTCGACGTTCTCGAAGAAGTGCGTCATCACGTTGTTGACCATCGGGCCGCGGAGGATCGCCGGATCGTCCTTCTCGCCGATCAGAAAGCCCATGCTCATGACTTTGACGCCGTCGGCGGTCGGCGGGACGATCTTCTCCTGTGGTGTGACGCCCGGTTCCTCCTCGACCGGCAGGACGCGGGGTGCGTTGGGGCCGTGGATGTCGGCGTCGAGCAGGCCGACGCGCGCGCCCATCCCTTCGAGTCCCGCCGCGAGATTGGCTGCAACCGTCGTCTTCCCGACGCCGCCTTTCCCGGAGGCGACGGCGACGACGTTTCGGACGTTCGGCATGACTTCCTCGTCGAAGCCGTGTTCCTCGCCGGCCTCGGCGTAGAGGTCCGGTTCGAGGCCGACCTCACCGACGGCCTCCCGGATGGCGTTTCCGAGGTCGAGTTCCGCCGGCGCGAACGGGGTGTTGAACGCGAGCGAAATCGAGGCGGTTCCGGCCTCCTCGTCGATACTCACGTCGTTTATCAACCCCATCGTCACGATATCCTCGCCGACGAGCGGGTCTTCGATCTCCCGGAGCCGTTCTTCGAGTTCCGCTTCGAGTTCGGTCATCTGATCGTGAGTCCTACGGCGTGCGGACGTATGAGGCTTTATTTTATGTACTACCTTCCCCGGCATATCGCAGGGTTCAGTGGACGTGAGATCGGGTGCCATCCCCGGTCGGCGACTGCCGGTGATCGCACCGATGGACAAGGGGAATCGTATACGTATATAAAAAGACCGCAACCGCAGAGCGCCTACATCGCGGGCGGCAGGACGATCCCGAGGATCCACGTGAAGATGTAGACCCCGACCCACATCGACGTGATGAAGCCGACGAGATACGTCAGCGCCATCAGCGATTTGCCGAGATCACGCGGCTTGCCGAGGAACCACGCGAGAACGGTCGAGTAAACCGGGATCCCGATGATGATGAAGATGACCCACGTGCCGGGGTAGATGATTTCCCAGGTCATCAGTCATCATCCCCCGGAGAACTGTGGCCCTCGCCACGGAGTTCCTCGATGGCGTGTAACTCGATCACCGGGAACACCTTCAGGATGACGAGGAAGAAAAGCGTACAGAGCGCGATCGTTCCCGCCACCGAGAACATTTCGATGAAGCTCGGGAAGTAGTCGCCGGAGACGGCGTAGTACATATCGAAGGTGGGGTACTGCAGCCCCTCGACAACGAAGAAGATCTTCTCGACGAGCGTTCCGGTGAGCACCATGACGGAGGCGGCGAGCGAGCGCTTGACCGTGAACAGGTGCGGTTTGACCGCCTGGGCGAAGATGTATACCAGCGCGAGGATCACGAGCCCGATCGCGAACTGGTAGACGGGCGAGGAGATCTTTGCGCTGGTGACGTTTCCGGAATCGATCGCGGGCGCGTAGATACCCGTGACGACCTGCTGGAGCTGCAGCCAGATGAAAAGCAGGCAGAACAGGCCGAGCCACAGCGTCAGGCCGCGAATGACCGTATCCGTGAGGATGTGGTGCCAGTCGTAGGCACGACGGGTCAAAAGCGCGAGGATGATGACGCCGCCGAGCGCCGAGGTGAGCGCGATCGTGAGGAACTGCGGCCCCTGAATCGCTCCCTGCCAGCCGGGCATCGACGGTAGGAGCGCGAAGAGCCACGGGATGACGCCCCCGTGGAGGAGCAGCGGTGCCATCACGATGATACCCAAGGCGAGCCACCAGACGATACGGTCGATGACCCGATCCTCCGCCTCGGTGTAGCCGAGCGTCGCGATCTTATAGAACGGCTCGAGGATGTTCGGGAGATCACCGCGGAGCCGCGTGAGGTCGTACCGGAGCGTCAACCCGAGGTACGTCAGCGTCATCACCATATAAAGGGTGATGACCGTCACGTCCCACACGAGCGGGGACTGATGCACCGTCACCGGGTACGATTGGATGACGCTCCAGGCCATCCGATCCGGGCGGCCGAGGTGGATCATGATGTAGAAGCCGGCCATGCTCAACGCGCCGATCGTAAGCAGTTCGGCCAGCCGCGCGACCGGCAGGTACTTTTTCATCCCGAACAGCCTGACCGCGGCCGAAAGGATGATGCCGCCGTGGGCGATCCCGACCCACCAGATGAACGCGCCGATGTACAGCCCCCACGTGACGCCGCCGCCCGAACCCCAATCGGAGAGGTTCGTCACGGCGAGTCCGCGATCGACCTGTAACAGCCACAGACCCATCCAGATCGCCGCGATGATGGACGCGACCGCGAAGACCAGATAGTACATCTTGCCCGTGCTCTGCATCGGGCGGACGATGTCGTCCGACGTCGGGGTTTTCGAACTCATCAGTCACCACCCGCCGCGAACGTGTATCTGTCGAGCTCGTTCTTTCTGTTGTCCTCGACGCCGATCTGTTCGTAGGTGACCGGCCCTTCGACCTGTTTGGCTTCCGGTCCGGGCTCGTTGCCCAGGTAGACGACGTTCGGGTCGGTCCCGAGGTCCTCGAGCAGTTTGAACGCCGAGAGCTTCCCCCACGGCGTGACCGTCTCGCCCCAGTCCTCGCCGTTGTCGAGTTCGGTGTCGCGTTCGAACTCCTGTTCGGCGCGCTGGCGGAGGTACTGCTGGGGTCGGCTCTCGGGGTCGTTCATGTCGCCGAAGTGGATCGCGCTCATGCCCGCCGCGTCACACGCTTCCATGCAGGCGACCGTGCCGACTTTCTCCTCGCCCTGGTGGCCGTCCTGTCGGGAGGGGCAGTACGTACATTTGCCCATCGTTCCCTGCGCCGGGCGCATGTCGTTCCACTGGCCGCGCTCGTCGTGGATGTGGTCGTTGCTCTCCGTGAGGGTCCGTTGGCGCTCCTCGAAGGACATCTCCTTCAGCTGGTCGTGGTCGTTCTCCGAGCCCGGGAGCTCGTCGTACGGAACGTCGGGTTCGCCCCACTGGAAGTA
>CAZOFL010000186.1:0-2961 GCA_964579035.1 uncultured Natronomonas sp.
CTCGAATACAACGCCGACCTGTACGGCTGTCACGTCGTGCAGGTCGAAGCACGAGGAACGACCAAGGAGTGTGCTTCGTGTGGTGTGGAGACGGCCAAACCAATCTGAGTCGGAGAACACTCCTGCCCATCGTGTGGATTTGGGACAGATAGAGACGCGAACGCGGTCGTCAGACTCCGTCTGACGGGCAGCAAACGCGTAGCGTTTGCGACGGCGATGAACGTCCTCAAGGGAGGGTTTTCTGAATTAGGGCTGGGATGGCCCGAAGAGACGCCCGTGGAGACTGTGACCGCTACGGATACGACTCGTTCGAGTCTGTGTCTGCAAGTCACGTCGTTAAAACGGGAAGCCTCGGGGTCGTTCGAGAGAGCAAGGCTCTCTCGTGATGACGAGACGCTTCGCGTCTCGAACCACTTGACCCCGAGGCGATTCACGCGATGAGCAGGCGCAAAACCCCGCGCTTCAGCGCGGGGGGATGTCAAAACGACGGAGAGACGGCTCTCGAAGTTTTGGCGGGTTCTGAGCTCGAGCACCTCGAATATTGTCGCCGATCCGTCGACAGTATCCGGCCGCCGGTGTGGGGACAGAACGTCTAGATGATCCGTTCACGGAGCTGTTCGAGTTGCTTGACGTTGTACACTAATTTTACCTCGTCAGTCGTCGGCGTGGCGACGCAGGTCAACCGCAAGTCCATCTCGTCGACCTCCTCCTCGGAGAGGCTCCGATTGACATCCATCTCAACTTCGCCATCGATCAGCACCGCCGCACAGTTGATACAGCCACCGCCCCGACAGTAGAACGGCCAGTCGTAGCCTTCGGCCTCGGCCGCTTCGAGGATGTACTCCCCCTTTTCGACGGCCAGCGTCCCGTAAGCCTCCGCCGTCAGGTCGGCTTCGGCCGCCTTCTCGAAGAGATCACCGTCCTCCAGCGACCAGCCTCGATCCTCGAGGACTCGGTACTCGAGGAACTCGACGGTTGCGCCGACCGACTTCGGTTTCACGGAGACGACCGGGACCGGCGAAAACCGCACCGTGCGTTCGGTGACGCTCCCAAGCAGGTATCGCCTGAGCCCGGTGCGACCGTGCGTCCCCATTACGACGACATCGGCCCCCACCTCCGCCACGTACCCGGCGATCGCCTCGTGTGGCCGACCGCTTCGCGTGGCCGTGACGACCTCCACACCGGCGGCTTCGCCCCGCTCACGCACGTCGTCGGTCGGCGCGGTTCCCCTTTCGGTCCCCTCCGAAGTGACGTGCACTGCATGCAGCGTCCCGCCGACTTCGGTTGCGAGGTCGACCGCATGCTCCGTGGCGGCCCCGGCCCCTTCGCTCCCGTCGGTCGGAACGAGGACGTTATCGATCTCGAAGTCGGTGGCGGTGTCCTCGTGAACAGTTACGACGGGGAACGGAGACTCCTGGAGCGTCCGTTCGGCCACGCTGCCGAGGAGGAACCGACCAACTCCCGTCCGGCCGTGTGTCCCCATCACGACGGCATCGACCCCATGTTTCTCGGCAGAATCGATGATCGCCCGGTGGATCGTCGCCTCCTCGTCATCGATGATTTCGGTCCGGGGGGCGAGTCCGGCCGCAACCGCGATTCGCTCGATATCTTCCACAGCCTGTTTTGCTCGTCCTTCCTCGTCCGGCTCTCGAACGGAAACCACGATCAGATCGGCGCCGAACAGTTCGGCCATTTTGACGGCGACGGTTCCCGCTCGCTCCGCCACTTTGCTCCCGTCGGTCGGAATGAGAATTTTGCCGTACATACATGCAACTACAGTCCCTGTCCTACATCAAACCCACCTGTGGTTCCGGCCGAAACTGAGTCCTGCGACCACTCAAATTGAGCTTCTCAAAGTTGTTCGGGAGATGCTATATCTTCCGTGATGAAAAAGAGCGGGACTCCCAGCGTCCGCTTGAAACTGAGTCGGTTGGTAGGCCAGGATCACGCCTAGAGTTATTACAAAAAGGCGCGAATGTCGGTGCTGGGAAAACTATGTCAGTAGACACGAACAACGAACTCACGCACCATCTGGCGGTGGGTACTGGCAGTTTGATCTTCGCTGCGTTGCTGTGGGTGGCGGGGTATCACGAACAGCGAACCGTCGGGGCAGTTCCGTGGTTCCTCCTCGTTTTGGTGTTGGTCATCGGGCCGACGATAAGGCTCTGGCCCGGGATCAGGCGTCGGTTCTCAGGCAATTTTCCGGTGAACTGGCGGGCGGAACTCGGGATCTGGTTTGCTATCTGGAGTGTCGTTCACCTGCTTTTCGTGTTTCAGGCGAGAAACTGGGACATCGTCGGCTATCTGTCCGGGATGAGTCCGTGGGCGTTCGGTTCGTTCGTGGCCCTGATAATCGCGGTCGCGCTCGCAGCCACCTCGAACAATCGGGCGTACGACTACATGGGCGGGAAGGCGTGGAAGTGGCACCAGACAGTCGGTGCGTACGCGGTCTTTTGGCTCCTCGCCGTCCACATCTACGACAGGGCCTATCTCAGGCCCGGGTTCCCGTCCGACGATCCGCTCCACTGGTTGTATCTGATCACACTCGTCCTCGTCGTCGTGCTGCAGGTCGCCGCGTTCGCCAAGGTTACGTCCTACTACCGGAAGACGGGTGAGTATCCCTCAGGTCTGAACTGATCTGCTCGGTGAAATCGGATCGGCTGCTCTTCGATTGGATGTTCGTATAGAAGATGACCCACTCGTCGGTCGGATCGTCAGGTTCTCCCTCCCGGAGTCGTGAGGACAACCGCGAACCGTTGCGAAACGCGGAGATCGACGCGGTCGTGCTTGACGGACACTTGCCCGACTTCGGTGGGGCGAAAAGACTCGAACGGACCGACTGTTCGACCGTCCCAGTCGCCGTTATCAGGAGGGTAAATCGTCGGTAAATACCGACGGGATAATCGTAGATGACGGAGCGTGTCCCCGGGATAAACGAGCAATCGGCACGTTCGGTCGCTG
>CAZOFL010000187.1:0-2950 GCA_964579035.1 uncultured Natronomonas sp.
TCGTTCCCACGAATACTTGTTATTGGTACCGAAACGGCATGCGAATCAACGTTAGCTGATAGCAGGCGCTAAGCCCCCTCCCTCAAGGAGCACCGCAGTCCGCGCAAGCGGACAAGGAGCGCAGTAGGGAGGGGATACAGCGCCGTCATCATCTCTCATACCTCTGCTTGTTGCTGGCCCACAGGCCCACGAATCGATATAATTATACACATAAAGCATATAATACACACTGTGGAACGGAAGAACATCACAATCCGTGAAGATCAAGCCGAGTGGGTCGAGGAGAACCACCTGAACCTCTCCTCATTCGTTCAAGAGAAACTGGACGAGCTTATTGAACAGCGTGAGTCATAACCGATGCACTACGCCTACAGGTTCCGGCTGAAGCCAACCGCCCAACAACTCACACTGTTGGATCACCACCGGGACACCTGTAGGCAACTCTACAACCACGCGCTCGGTGAGTTTAACGAGATTCCGGAGTCTGCCGGAACACTCAACCAACGAGTGCGACAGGTTCGAGACCGACTCACCGACTTCAAAGAGTGGTGGGACGACCTGAACGACCTGTACTCGACGGTTGCACAGGCCGCAGTCATGCGGATTGAGGACAGCATCAAAGCCCTGTCTGAACTGAAAAAGAAGGGCTACAACGTCGGCAGTCTCAACTGGAAGGCACCCAAGGACTTCCGCAGTTTCACCTACGTCCAGTCTGGCTTCGAGTTCGACAAGAAGAACGGTCAGACTGTACTCTCACTCTCGAAACTCGCGGATATACCGATTGAGTGTCACCGAGACATCCCAGATGGGGAGACTGTCAAGGAAGTCACGCTCAAGAAAGAACTGACCGGGGAGTGGTACGCTTCTTTCGCCGTCGATGATAAAGAGGAACCGGCCAAACCGTCGCTAGAAGATGTTGACGCCGACGATATGGTGGGTATCGACGTGGGTATTCTGAAGTACGCTCACGATACGAACGGCACAGCAGTCGGGTCACTTGACCTTTCAGACGAACGTGACAGGCTCGAACGGGAGCAACGAAAGCTCTCCCGGAAAGAACACAGGTCGAACAACTGGGAGAAACAACGTCGGCGTGTTGCTGCGTGTCACCAGCAAATAAAGCGCAAGCGGCGTGATTTCCTACATAAACTCTCGGCATACTACGCTCGGGAATACGAGCTGGTAGCGGTCGAAGACCTCGACATAAAAGGAATGCTGGAATCGCCGCGTAACAGCCGTAACACAGCATCGGCGGCGTGGAATACGTTCACCGACCTACTCGAATACAAGTGTAAGCGCGAAGGCACGCACTTCGTGGAGGTTGACCCAGAAGACACGACCAAGGAATGTGCGTCATGTGGGGTCAAAACAGACAAACCGATTTGGGTACGTGAACATTCCTGTCCTGCCTGTGGCTTTGAGGCTGACAGGGACGCAAATGCAGCGTGGAACATTCTTTCTCGCGGTCTTTCAGAACTAGGAGTGGGTCGCTCCGAAGAAACGCCTGTGGAGACTGCGCTCCCTGCGGGAACTGCGGTTGTTCCTGCAAAGCGCGTCGTTGAAACAGGAAGCCCCTGCCTCAAGGAGCCGCCAACGGCGGCGAGTAGGCAGGGGTAGTTCACGGGACTCCCATACGCCCGGTATGCAGCAACGATACTCCGCCGAGAAGGGTCGACTCCATAGCACAGCGTAGCTCCAGTCAAATATCCATGGACAGACACTATCGACTAAGCAGAAACGAATGGTAAGGGTAAAATAATAAAATAGATAAGTATATCTTCTTTGCTATCCCTTTATCCGTGGGGGGTGGGAACGCGTTACATGATCACTAACAAAGCGAACCGTCCATGTCCGAGTAAAAACACAAAGGCTCGTGGCGAGACCAATGACTCCGCCGCACGGGCGATTCCTCCTTTCGAGGATACACCACCTTCCCGGTCGGATGGTGGGGACACGCCGGACCAACTACATTTAGATGATCGCTTTAGTGTACTACGGAACAGTCGTCGACGACGAGCGGTTCGATATCTCTTTACAACGAATAACGGGACGGCTACCATTGGCGAACTCTCCGAGCATATTGCAGCCATCGAGAACGACACGGAAATCGGTCTCGTGAGTTCAAAACAGCGGAAGCGGGTATACATTGGTCTATATCAGACCCATCTGCCACAGCTCGCTGCTCTTGATGTGATCGAATACGAGCGCAGTCGCGGTATCATTACGCTATCGGACAGAGCCGAAGACCTCAAACCGTATCTGTTCACGACAGACACAGAGGTGTCATGGAAGCGGTGGCTCGGCGCCGCGTTCATTATCTGTTGTATCGTCTTGGTGGGGCTTACCGCGACTTACTACTCGACTGATGTCGCCGCGATCTCACTGCTTGCAACTGTTGGCGCTTATCTCGGTGCCACACTGTACCGATGAGCCAGCGGCACGCAGATCGGCATGTCGTCAGTCACTCCCATGGACTGTTTTCGTCTTATCCGAATAGGTCTTACACCTGGATATATTCTCAAGTTTTTTTGACGCGGTACAAATGGGTTTCATCGGACGTACCCAGACGACGTGATCGGGACAAAAGCCACGGATAATGGCCAATGAGTCGGTGTCGAGCGGAGCGCCACCGATGCTCGTCGATCCACCACCACGCGTGGAAGTCGTCGGCTCCGCACTGGTCTGCGATCGACTGCAATGTTCCGGCCGGGATCTCGTTTTCTGACGCCATCGCAACAGTCACGATCTGGACTTCGTCCGTATCTGCTGACTCGTACCGCATTTTCAGCTCAACGTGCTGTCGCTCGATACTCCTCAAAAATCTCAAAAAAACGCTATACACTTCATCAGCACATCGTTATCCCCTATCTCAACGTTCGGAAGCATACGACCTATCGTGAACTCACCCCGGGGTCAAGCCCCGGGGCTTCCTGCTTCAACGACGCGCTTT
>CAZOFL010000188.1:0-2947 GCA_964579035.1 uncultured Natronomonas sp.
GTTTCGTGTACTCTCGGCTGAATATTTAACCGGTTTAAATGGGGTTTGGCATACCTCGAGGTTGAGGCTCCAGCCTCGGCTCGTGCGGGATCGAAGGTCCACGCTCCCCTCGACGAACGATCCCGTCAGGCCGAGCAAAGTAGGGTGGGGTCGGTTACTCCGTCCCCGGGAATCGTACCCAGTCCGTTCCGGGGACGCCCCGGTCTTTTTTGTTGCCGCCGCCGACCGAGGGGTATGGAGATCGAATTCGGCACCGACGGCTGGCGGACGACCGTCGAGGAGTTCACCGAACCGCGGATCCGCACCGTCGGCCAGGCTGTCGCCGACTACCTGTCGGCCGAGGGCGAGGACGCCCCCGTCGCCGTCGGCTACGATCCCCGGGAGGGGTCCCGGGTCGCCGCCGAGGAACTCGCCAGGGTTCTCTGTGCCAACGGGTTCGACGCCCTCGTCCCCGGCCGGGACACCCCGACGCCGGTGGTCGCCTGGAGCGTCACCGACCGGGAACTCGCCGGCGCGCTTCAGGTGACGGCGAGTCACAACCCGCCGTCGTACAACGGGATCAAGTTCATCCCGGCCGACGGCGCGCCCGCCTTGCCGGAGGTGACCGACCGGCTGGCCGCCGAGTTGAAACCGCCCGAACCGCTCGCCGAGGACCAGTGGGGATCGGTCCGCGAGCGCGACCTCGTCGGCCCGTATCTCGATCACGCGCTGACGTTCGTCGACGCCGATCTCGACGATCTCGAGCTCGCGTACGACGCCATGCACGGCAGCGGCCGGGGCGTCACCGACGATCTCCTCTCCCGCGCCGGCGCGGACATCACCCGGTTGCGGGACGACCGTGACCCGACGTTCGGCGACTCGTCCCCGGAGCCGACCGCAGAGCACCTCGAGGCGCTCGAACGGACGGTTCGCAGTGGCGACGCCGAGTTGGGCATCGCGAACGACGGCGACGCGGACCGACTCGCGGTCGTCACTCCCGAGGGCGGCGTCCTCGACCCGAACTGGGTGTTCGTGACGCTGTACGACTACCTGCTGGAGACGGGGGCGGGCGACGCCGTCCGGACCGTTTCGACGACGGCGCTCGTCGACCGGATCGCCGAGGCGAACGGCCACGCGGTCCACGAGACCGCTGTCGGGTTCAAGTGGGTCGCCGGGGCGATGGCCGACCACGGCGCGATCGCCGGCGGCGAGGAGTCGGGCGGCTTCGGGATCACGGCGCACCTGCGGAACAAGGACGGCGTCCTCGTCGCCCTCGTCGCCGCCGCGGCCCACGCCGCGGAACCGATCGACGACCGGATCGATCGACTCCGGGCCGAACACGGCGACATCGTCCAGAACAGACGGAGCGTCGACTGTCCCGACGACCGGAAGGCGGCGGTCATAGAGCGCCTCGGGGCGGAGATTCCGGAGACCGTCGCCGGCTCGGGCGTCGACCGCGTCGGCCGGAAAGACGGGTTCAAGCTGTTCTTGGAGGAGGGGTCGTGGCTCCTCGCCCGGCCGAGCGGGACCGAACCGAAACTTCGGGTCTACGCCGAGGCGGGGACCGAAGAGCGGGTCGACGAGTTGCTGTCGGCGGGCGTGGCGCTGCTCGAACCGCTCGTGTGAACTCGCCGCCCCGGCCGGAGCCAGCGGTCCCGAACGGTACCGATTCCCATTTAACAGCGGCGGCTGATTGTGTCGGTATGAGCAGGTTCGCCGAGGTCGACGACCAGTACGACCCCGACGCGGTCGAGGAACGCGTCTTCGAGTACTGGGACGAGGTCGACGCCTACGAGAAAGCGAAACGCCACCGCGCCGACGGCGAGGACTTCTTTTTCGTCGACGGCCCGCCCTATACCTCCGGGGCGGCCCACATGGGGACGACGTGGAACAAGACGCTGAAGGACGCCTACATCCGGTACAAGCGGATGTGCGGCTACGACGTGACCGATCGACCGGGCTACGACATGCACGGGCTGCCGATCGAGACGAAAGTCGAGGAGCGTCTCGGCTTCGAGAATAAAAAGGATATCGAGGCGTTCGGCGAGGAGAACTTTATCGACGAGTGCAAGTCCTTCGCCGACGAGCAACTCGAGGGACTCCAGGAGGATTTCAAATCGTTCGGCGTCTGGATGGATTGGGACGACCCCTACAAGACCGTCGACCCCGAGTACATGGAGGCCGCCTGGTGGGGCTTCTCGAAGGCCAACGACCGCGATTTGGTCGAGCAGGGCAAACGGTCGATCAGCCAGTGTCCGCGGTGTGAGACGGCGATCGCGAACAACGAAGTCGAGTACGACCACGTCGACGATCCCTCGATCTACGTGAAGTTCGAGCTGAACGAAAGCGAGTACGACGAGCCCGCGTATCTCGTCATCTGGACGACGACGCCGTGGACGATCCCGGCGAACACGTTCGTCGCCGTCGACGCCGACGCGACGTATCAGGCGGTCGAAGCCGAGAAACACGGCGAGACGGAGATCCTCTATCTGGAGGCGTCCTGCGTCGAGGACGTGATCGATCGCGGCGGCTACGACGGCCACGAGATCCGCGCGGAGTTGCCCGGTTCGGAGCTCGTCGGGCGGACGTACGACCACCCCCTGCGTGGGAACGTCCCCGACGCGCCGGATTTCGAGGGCGCACTCGCGGTGTACGACGCCGACTACGTCGAGGCCGACCGGACCGGGCTGGTCCACTCCGCGCCCGGACACGGTGAGGTCGACTTCGAGCGCGGGCAGGAACTCGGCCTGGAAATCTTCTGTCCGGTCGGTCCCGACGGAGTCTTCGAGGCCGCCGCGGGCGCGTACGCCGGACAGTTCGTCAAGGACGCCGACGAGGGGATCATCGCCGACCTCGACGCGTCGGGGCTCCTCCTGGCGAGCGAGGACCACCACCACGACTACGGCCACTGCTGGCGCTGTGACACGCCGATCATCCAGATGGTCACCGACCAGTGGTTCATCACGGT
>CAZOFL010000189.1:0-2835 GCA_964579035.1 uncultured Natronomonas sp.
GTCAGCACTTCCAGTCACCCCCTGACGGCGATGCGAGGAGACGTACTGCTCTTTCGTATTCTCAGTAATAATCTCGTACAGCCGTGCCGGTTGGCGGTCATCCGTTGGGCGCAGGATTCGGCCGAGCCGCTGAGCGTACTGGCGTTTCGACGCACTGCCCGAGAGGATAATCCCGACATTCGCCGCCGGCACGTCAATCCCTTCGTCAAGCACCTGTGACGTGACGAGCATCGAGTACTCACCCGTCCGGAACCGCTCCAGGAGCTCCGTTCGCTCTTCTGTCTCCGTTTGATGAGTGATACAGGGCACGATGAATTCCTGGGAAATCTCGTAGGCGAAGTCGTTGTTCGCGGTGAAAATAATCATGCGGTCGTCATAATGCCGCTTGAGCAGGTTATCGAGTGTGTCCAGTTTCTTTTCGGCGGTCCGGGCAATCTCCTCGGCGCGTTGCTTGGCAATCAACGCTCGACGCCCCTGGGGGTCGTAGGATGTCCGTTTCAGGAATTCCGCATATCCCTCTTCTTTCCAGATGTCGAAGTCATGAGAATCGACGTAGTCGCGGTAGAGCTGATACTCCTCGTCGTACTGTTTGCGCTCTTCATCGGTCAGTTCTACCCTGAGATGGATCGTCTCGTATTCGCTGAGATACTCTCCAGCGAGTTTATCCACCTCTTCCTCATAGACGACCGGGCCGATCAGCTCTTCAAGCACCTCGTGTTGCCCATCGGATCGTTCGTACGTAGCAGTGAGTCCGAGGCGATACGGAGCGATGGTCATCTCGGGGATCTGCTGGTAGGTCGGCGCTGGCAAGTGATGAACCTCATCAACGACGAGCAAGCCGAATCGGTCGCCGTACTCGTTGATATACCGGTAGGCAGAGTCGTACGTCGTTACAGTGATGTCCGTCACATTGTGGCTGCCGCCGCCGAGGACGCCTACTTCATCTGGCAGTTGGTCGCCGAAAGCGTTGGTCAGCGTGGCGTGCCACTGATTCATGAGATCGATCGTCGGCACGACAACCAGCGTACTGACGCCAGCGTCAGCGATGGCTTGGACTGCAAGGAACGTTTTCCCGCTCCCTGTCGGCAAGATGACGCTGCCCCGGCGATCATGATCGGTCCATGCTGCGAGGGCGGCTTGCTGGTAGTCGCGGGGTTCGATCGCAACGGCGGGCGTCAAATGGAGATCGCTGTAAGAACGGGCTGCATCGGTGAGCGTCTGAACCGGTATCGTCGATTCATGAAGCGTCGCTTGCCCATCACCGTCGCCTCTCCCCCAGGCCTGCAGGGCTCTGTAATGATGCGCTTGTGCTCGATACTCCTGAACCCGGTCGTCCCACTCAGCATATGGAACAGATTCCGGGGCGTTTTCCAGAAGCAGCGTGCCGTCATCGAACACAATACGCATGCCTTGTGTCGAGTAGACGACCGTCGTACTTGTCCTTGCGGGGTCGGTGCGACCAAGCTCCTGCAGCGTCTATACCGATTTTAGGGGCGAAGCGGGATAGAACTCGCTGGCGGGAACGACATCGATGTACTGAAACAGCAGATCGATGAACTGCGTCACTCGCTCTGAGTCCATCCCGGACTTCTGCACGATCAGTTCCTCGTCGTTTTCGACCCCGTCGTAGACAAACGCGGGTGTCAGGAGATCCGGTTCGAGCGTGACGATGAGTTCCCGCGTTTTCGAATCGTCGATGAGTGCGGAGATAACGACGTTGGCATCGATGACCAGCTTCATTCGTCTTCTCTAGACCGATTCATCGTCAACGTGCTTGCGTCCACTCCTGTTTATTTTGTCGGCGATCTCCTGTACGTCGCTCTCGGTGAGTTCGCTCTCACGGGTGAGTTCGTCCATCACTTCGAGGGTCTCGATCTTCTCCTGGATGGCCTGCCGCGTGACTTCACTCCAGTTGATTTCTGGGTGCTTCTCCATTCGCTCTTTGAGGTCGTCGTCCACGTTGACCGTGATAGTTGGCATACAGAAATCTATGCGAATACAGACTACTGTGTCTTTCGGTGTATCTCAGATTCCACGAACTCACCGCCTCACGCCTCAGGACGATTCGTTCGACCGTCGAGCCCGAGCCGTCCACTCTTGAAACGGGTGACGAGGTATGAGAAGTATCGATCCACTGTAGTGAGAAGTGAGGACGGACTGGTGCCGAGACTGACAACACGCTCTTTCGACTGAGCGCCTGACTGTATCGTCGAACAGTCTCCTGGTTTCTCATGGCCTTTATAAGTAAATAACTGTTATTTTGTTGGGAATGAACCCTGTAAAACAACACGTACAGGACCTCGCGGATATGTCCCCACCCCGCGCATACGTCGCGGACCATGGGACAGCAGTCGAATCTGACCTTAAACAGATTTCACCTGCTGGCGAGCAAATCACGGTTTCAGCGAATATAACGCAGGATGAGCAATCATTAATCGAAGAAGCAATTCAAGTAACGCAACCCCGCGAGAAAGAGTGCTTCAGCAACGCCCTCGAACTGTGGCAATACGATAATCGGTTCAAGTACGCTGAAGGATACGCCTCTAAATCACCTCGTCCTGACATCGTGGTCGAGCACGCGTGGTCCCTGCTCGATAAGGAAAAGATAGTTGACCCAACAACAGACTTTGAGTATTATTACGGCGTTGTCATTTCCTCAGAACAGGTACTAAAACAGCATACGGGGACAGATTTCAGCCCGGAAGGAATCATCTGTAGGCGAGAGAACCGAGATTTCCTTGCTGAGCAAGGTTATACGAAATGAGTTGAAGTAGAGATAACGCCTTCAGCTACGGTAGAAACGACCGTGACGCCATGTGAAACCGTCTTTCATCA
>CAZOFL010000190.1:0-2802 GCA_964579035.1 uncultured Natronomonas sp.
AGGCCGGTCCCTGTGACCTGCCCGATCGTGCCGAGCATGTTCGCCATGACGGCGAGCAAGCCGACGAGAGCGCCACCGATGACGGTGACCTGCGGGATGTAGCGTTCGAGCACCTTTTCGGTAACGCCCGGCGACTGCCGGAAGCCGGGGATCTGCATCCCGGAGTTTTGGATCTGTTTTGCGGTCGCGTGCGGACCCATCCCGGTCGTCTCGACCCAAAAGATGGCGAAGATACCGCCGCCGATGATCATGAACGTCAGGTCGACGCCGACCCGAAGCATGATCTGCCACGGGGCGGCGGCCGTCTCGCCGAGCCACCACATCCAATCGGACGGCGAGTAAATCGGGGCGAGATAGTAAAACAGGCCGCTGGTCGGTTCGGCAAAGCCCTGTTCGGCCCCGGAGTACTCGCCGAGCCAGGCGGGCATCCCCGCCCACTGGGCGTTGAGGATGCGACCCATGAACTGGATGTTCGCCTGCAGCGCACGAACGAGAATCATCGGCAGGACGCTCGCGTAGATGAGCTTCACCGGGAACCGGCCGCGAGCACCCTTCACACGGGCGTGGCTGAGCGGGATCTCGACGCGGACGGACTCCGCGTAGACGACGACCCCGAAGATCAAAAGCGTCGTGAGCAACGCGAGCAACTCGCCGGGACCGAGGAACAGATCGAACAGTCCGGTCTGTGTCAACACGGGCCCCATCTCGACTTGCCCGGTCAGGATGCCGAACCACCGCGGGAAAAAGCCGACGTAGCCGGCGTCGAGGCCGCTCCAGGCGATGAACCCGCCGATGAGACGCTGGCTCACACCGGCGATGATGAACAGCCCGATCCCGGATCCGACGCCCCACTTGGAGATGACCTCGTCCATATAGAGGATCAACATGCCGCCAACGAAGATCTGGGCGAACATGACCCACCCGAGCGCAGAGGTCGAGATGCCGAGCGAGGCGGCGACATCGCCGCTTGGCTGAAGGAAACCGGCGAACACCATCGGGAGCGCGGTCAGCGCCGTCATCACGACGACCAGAAGCTTCTGAAGCCCTTGGTACAGCGCCTGATCACGGGGGTTCTCCTCGGTGTTCAACCCGAGCAGGTTCGCGCCACCAAGCAGTTGCAGCACGATCGAGGCCGTGACGATGGGGCCGATCCCCACCTGCATCAGCGACCCCTGCTCGCCCGCAAGGATGGTTCGGAACTGCCCGAAGATATCCTGCCCTTGGCCGAGCCCGTAGATCCCGACGTTTGTCAGGAAAAAGTACAACACGAGCACGCCCGCGGTCCAACCGAGTTTCCGTTTGAACGGAACGTGCCCGGTCGGACGTTCGACTGCGGGCAGCCGCGTGAGCACCGGTTCGGCGGCCTCCTTCCAGCTCATTTACGCTTCCTCGTTATCCTCGTCGGTTGTGTCTTTTTCGGCTTCCGCGTTCCGTTCCTCGCCTCGCTCGGAGAGGACGGCCTCGCCACCGGCCGCCTCGAGCGCCTCCGTCGCGCTTTCGGAGAACGCGTCGGCGACGACCTCGAGTTCGTTGTACACTTGGCCCGCGCCGAGAACCTTCACCGCGTCCGCTTCGTGACCGTCCTCGACGAGATCACGGACATCGATCGTGTACCCGTCGCCGGACTCCTCCGCGACACCGTCGGCGACGAGGACTGGGACGTCCTCGTCGAGTTCGCGGAGATTGACGGTTTTGATCTCCCGGTTGGTCTTCTGTGGCCGTTTGAACCCGGATTTCCCGAGCGGTTCGTAGTTGTGGAACTCGTGTTTATCGCGGCCGGCACGACCGCGGCCGCCGCGGTGACCGGCACCGCGGCGGTTTTTATGCGTGCCGCCACCGTGAGTTCGGGAGCCTCGCTGTCGTCGTTTTTTCGATGTCATTATCGCATCGCCTCCAGGAGTTCGTCGATCTCCTCGGTCGTGTGGTGGCCGAGTTGGCCGCCTTCCTTCGCCGAGTGTTTGATTCCGTCGTGGCCGCCACGCGGCGGGTGCAGACGAAGCGTCGGGGCAAGCCCCTCCGCCTGAAGCGTCGTCTCCTCGGCGACGAGCGCCGCCGCCAACGCCGCGACGTCGTCGTAGTCGGTGTGTTCTGCAACCCACTCGTCGTCGATGTCGGCGTCGCCTTTTGCGGGTTCGCCGCGCGTTTCGAGGAGCAGTTCGATAGTTTCGACGGACGGTTCGCCGTGGGCGACCCAGTCGTTGACTTTCGTCACCATGCCGCCGTAAGTGTCCGTCTCCGGAATCAGCGTCGCGTGGTTGACGCGGTGGAGGTTGAGCATGCCGAGCGTATCGCGGACGGCGCCGCTTTGGTTGACCTCGCCGCGCAGTTGGACGATCGCTTTCATTCTTGTGCCTCCTGTCGAACCTGCCGCGTGTGTTCGGGGGTTCGGGACTCAGAGGCGTTCTGTAGCGCGTTGTACGTCGCCTTCGCCAGGTTGAGCGTCGTCCGGGTGTTACCGTGGGACTTCGTCCAGGCGTCCTCGACGCCGGCGAGTTCGAGCACGTGTCGAACTGTCGGTGCGGCGGCGAGCCCGAGTCCGCGCGGTGCGGGTTCGAGTTCGACTTCGACGGAACCGGCCTTGCCGGTCGTCCGTCGCATCAGCGAGTTCCGCCCGCCGGGACGGTCCTCCCACGACCCCGAACCGAGGGGCACCTCGATGATGTTCAGCTTCGCGATCTCGATCGCCTTCTGGATCGCGCCGCCGACCTGATCGTCCCGCCCTTGGGCGTAGCCGACGTAGCCGTCGCGGTTCCCCACCACGACGACACACCGGAACTTCACCCGCCGGCCGGAGTCGGTCAT
>CAZOFL010000191.1:0-2787 GCA_964579035.1 uncultured Natronomonas sp.
TCGCCAGACTCGACATCGACGACCGCTATCGGGTGTCGATGGACGCCCGGATCGCGCTCGCCGGCGAACTCGAATCGTACGCCGACACCGTCGCTACCGCGGCCGCCATTCTCGCTCGGCACGCGGATCGGCGAACGGTCAAGGCCGATGACATCACCGCGTACTACGAACTCGAACCGTACTTCGAATGAAGTTCGGCTACCGCGACATCTGCCTCGAACACGACACCGGCCCACGGCACCCGGAGACTGCGGACCGTCTGCGTGCGATCCGCCGGGGGTTGACGAAGCGTCACGGTGTCGAGTACGACGACGGCGACCTCGCCGACCGCGACGCGATCGAGGCGGTTCACGACTCCGAGTACGTCGCCGATGTCGAATCCTTCTGTGCCGACGGAGGCGGGACGTGGGACGCCGACACCGTCGCGGTCGAGGAGACGTGGGAGGCTGCGTTGGCGTCGGTCGGACTCGCCTGCTGGGCCGTCGAGGCGGCGCTCGACGGTGCCGACGGCCGCCGGACCCCGTTCTCTATCGGTCGGCCACCGGGCCACCACGCGGAGTTCGACGAAGCGATGGGGTTCTGCTTTTTCAACAACGCCGCGGTCGCCGCCCAGTGGGCGATCGACCGGGAGGGCACGGGCGTCGACCGGGCCGCAATCTTCGATTGGGACGTCCATCACGGAAACGGAACGCAGGACATCTTCTACGATCGCGACAACGTGTTCTACGCCTCCTTTCACGAACAGGGACTGTTCCCGGGAACCGGTGATATCCTCGAGACGGGCGGACCGACTGCGCGGAAGACGACTCTCAACGCGCCGCTTCCCGGTGGCAGCGGCGACGACGAGTACGCGTCGGCGATCGACGACCTGCTCGTCCCGGCGGTGGAGCGGTTCGATCCCGACCTCTTCATAATCAGTGCGGGATTCGATGCCCATCGCCACGACCCGATCTCCCGGATGCGCGTCTCGACGGAGGGGTACGGCCACATGACGGATCGAGTCCGGTCGATCGCCGACCGACACGACGCGGCTCTCGCGTTCGTCCTCGAAGGGGGGTACGGACTCGACGCGCTCGCCGACTCCATCGGAATGGTCCACGAGGTGTTCGACGGTCGCGATCCGGTCGCGCCCGACGGGGACATTACCTCGAAGGCCAAACGCGTCATCGACGATGTCCGCGACGCCCACGATCTGTAGGCGCCTACGGCCGCGGGTCGAAGTACTCGGCGAGCTCGACACCGAACGGCTCCGACAGCGCCGCCACGTCGGTGCCTGCGAGTATCTCGCGGTCGGTGTCGAGCGCCGACTCGACGTGGGATCCGAGTGAGACATCGAACAGTCTCGCCTCGAGCAGTTCCGCCGGCGTCCGCGTCTCCCGCTCCCGCTCGACGATATAACGCCCCTCGTCGTCGATGTACGGGCCGACGACGTCGGCGTCGCGGTAAGTCGCGTAGAACCCCTCGGCGTGCTCTCTGACGCCGACCGGTGGTCCCCCATGGCGGACGATCCGTGCCACCGTCCCGATCGCACACTCAACCAGCAGAACGGCGTCCTCGTCGGCGAAACGGGCGCTTCGGATCGGATCGAAGCCGCCGCGTTCTAACGCCCCTTCGATCCCCGTGAGCGATTTCTCCAGTTGCGGGTACAGTTGATCGTCGACGAGATCCGGTGCGGGAAACCGGACCGCGACCGGCGTCGTTCCACGCTCCTCGATTACCGTCGACAGTTCGGTCGCCGAGAGCGGTTCCACCTCACGGCTCTCGAACAGCTCGGGGCGTGGCTCGTCCGATAGCTGGCGGGCGTAGTGGATCGCTCGTGCGACGTTTCGGGCCGAGCAGACCGATGCGACGTTGCGTTCGGGGTCCGTCGGATCGATGACGACGAGCGGGTCGTCGAAGGACCGGGTTCCATGCGACTCGGGGTCGACCCGGACCGGAGGGTTCCAGTCGGCGACCGCGGAGACGAACCCCTCGAACCCGCCGTACTCCAAGACGAGCAATTCAGTCAAAAACCCCGAAAACCCCTTTGTTCGCAGGTCGCTACCATAGCTTCCGATCGCCGAGAGGAACGCCTTCGCGATGCGGACGTCGTTTGCGACCGGCTCGATCCGGTCGTCGAGATACGCCGTGTGAAACGGCGTCCGATCGACCGCCGAGCGGATATCCGCCGCGTCCTCGACGGCGTAACAGGGGACACAGTCCACGTCGAACCCGCGGTACTGCCCCTTGACGTAAGGATGTTCGGCGAACTCCTCGTGGCCCTCCGGAAGCACTGCGTGTCCGACTTCGAGGCCGAACCGCTCGAGGTCGCTTCGCTCCAGACTCGGTGAGAAGAGCACGAACAGGTCGATGTCGCGGTCTCCGGCGAGCCACGTCCCGCGTGCCGTCGATCCGACGAGTTTCGTCTCGGCCGCCACCGGTAGTTGCGCTATGGCCGCCCTCGCCCGTTCCGTGAGGTCCTCGACGGTCGCCTCGAGCGCCTCGACCTCCGCCTCGTCGGGGACGACGCGCTCGCGGACGTCGTCGACGACCGATTCGAACGACATACCTGCGGTTTCGGCGTTGGTTTATAAAACGTGTCGGTGCGTCGACGGCTGTGAGCGTCCGCATTGGGCCGTCTGAGAGACCAGTTCGCGTGTGACTAACTGACGGATGCGGCGGCGATGAAGCGAAAGCCCTATGAACTGAATCGAAGTAAAGAAGAATGCGAAGTGCCGCCGTAGCTCAGCTGGTAGAGCACCACGCTGTTAACGTGGTTGTCCCAGGTTCGAGACCTGGCGGCGGCGT
>CAZOFL010000192.1:0-2775 GCA_964579035.1 uncultured Natronomonas sp.
TCGGCGCAGCGATCAACCCGACGGCGCGGGAGTACCCCCAGGAGTTCATCCAGACGGGCGTCTCGGCCATCGACGGCATGAACACCCTGATCCGCGGCCAGAAGCTCCCGATCTTCTCGGGCTCCGGGCTGCCGCACAACGATCTGGCGCTTCAGATCGCCCGGCAGGCCTCGGTCCCGGAGGAGGAAGAAGGCGGCGAGGAGAGCTCGGAGTTCGCCGTCATCTTCGGCGCGATGGGTATCACCCAAGAGGAGGCAAACGAGTTCATGGACGACTTCGAGCGCACGGGGGCGCTGGAGCGCTCCGTCGTCTTCATGAACCTCGCGGACGACCCCGCAGTCGAGCGGACGGTCACCCCGCGGATGGCGCTGACGACCGCCGAGTACCTCGCTTTCGAGGAGGATTACCACGTGCTGGTGATCCTTACGGACATGACGAACTACTGTGAGGCGCTGCGCGAGATCGGGGCCGCCCGCGAGGAGGTCCCGGGCCGCCGTGGCTACCCCGGATACATGTACACCGACCTCGCGACGCTGTACGAGCGCGCGGGTCGTATCGAGGGCCGTGATGGGTCGGTCACGCAGATCCCGATCCTCACGATGCCGGGCGACGACGACACCCACCCGATCCCCGACCTGACCGGCTACATCACCGAGGGCCAGATCTACATCGATCGGGACCTCAACAGCCAGGGTATCGAGCCCCCGGTCAACGTTTTGCCGAGCCTCTCGCGGCTGATGGACGACGGGATCGGCGAGGGGTTCACCCGGGAGGATCACGCGGACGTCTCCGATCAGGCGTACGCGGCGTACGCGGAAGGTGAGGACCTCCGTGACCTCGTGAACATCGTCGGTCGGGAGGCCCTCTCCGAACTCGACAACAAGTATCTCGACTTCGCCGACGCCTTCGAAACTGAGTTCGTCCAGCAGGGCCACAAGACGAACCGCGACATCGAGGAGACGCTCGATCTCGGCTGGGAACTGCTGAGCCAACTGCCGAAGGAGTCGCTCAACCGGATCGACGAGGACCTCATTGAGGAGTACTACATCGAAGACGAGAGCGAAGAAGTGGCCCAGACCGCGGACTGAACGCTCTCAGTGGCTTTTGTCTGACGGGTGCCGGATTTTTCAAAAAGCGTATTCGGGTGCAAGCGGCAGCTACGCACCCCTGATACTTGTCACGTGACCATCATCCACTGTTGCGATCGCCCACGCCTCGGGGAGGTAGCCGTCCACGACGGCCTCCGGAACGAGCGGAACGGGGATCGGCCGGTAGGCGTTCGCCTTCAGTTCGCGGACTGACGGGAACCGTCCGACGACCCGATTGCTTGCGAGTCGCCGGACGACGAACCGTCCGTCGTCGTCCCGGCGATAGGCGTATTCGAAGGCGTTCGCGGACGGACAGGAGAGGTCGTCGACGCTCCCGAAAGCAGTAACAGGCCGGCCGTCCGCCGAGAGCACGAACCGTCTCCCCTCGCCGGTCACGCCCTCGGTCGTGGTTTCGCGCCAGACCGGAGCGGTATCGGCACGACAGCAGGCAAACCCTTCGTTTCCGGCGGGGAGCCGGTCCGGAATATTGTAAAACGTTCTGTGCGATTCGGTCCGATCGACCAGCCCCGGCGGGTCCGTCAGCACCCGACGAATCGCAGCCACGTCGTCGGGGTGGGCGACGAGTAACGCGGTTCGTCCCGCGCTCGCCGCCGAGCCGATCGATTCGAGCAGCGCGGTCGGATCGGCGGTGGCGCGGACGAGGGAAAGCGGCCCGGGAACGCCGATCGGGTCGGTTTCCGGAGTCGGTTCGGCGACAGTGTCCCCGTCGTTATTCGACACGTCGTACCCCCGCCCGGCGAGTATTTTTTCGACTGTGTTGCGTCGTTGCCGGGAAGACATGCCTTCAAATAGGCTCCTGAACGGCAAGAAGGCCGCGGTCGGAGCAACCAACACGCCGATAGCGACTGTTCACTTCCGCCCCGGGAGGCAAGGTTCTTATCCGGTGGCGCGCCAAGACGAGATACCCAAATGGCTCGCGCGGAGGATACGGAAGTCATCGACAAGTTCGAGGGGTTTTACCGCGACTACTACCGGAACGAGATCGGGCAACTGGCACAAAAATACCCCAACGAGAAGCGATCGCTGTACGTCGATTGGGACGATCTCTACCGGTTCGATCCGGACCTGGCGGACGACTTCATCGCCCAACCCGAACAGATGCGCGACTACGCCGAGGAGGCGCTCAGGCTCTACGATCTGCCGGTCGACGTGAAACTGGGCCAAGCCCACGTCCGGGTAAAAAACCTTCGGACGACGACCGGCATCCGGGAGATCCGCGCGCGCCACCGCGGCCAACTCGTCGAGGTGACCGGGATCATCCGAAAGGCGACCGACGTCCGGCCGAAGGTGATCGAGGCGGCCTTCGAGTGCCAGCGGTGTGGGACGCTGACGCGCATCCCACAGACCTCCGGTGAGTTCTACGAACCACACGAGTGTCAGGGCTGTGAGCGACAGGGCCCCTTCGATATCAACTTCGACCAATCGGAGTTCGTCGACGCACAGAAACTCCGGGTCCAAGAATCCCCGGAGGGCCTCCGCGGCGGCGAGACGCCACAGAGCATCGACGTCCACATCGACGACGACATCACCGGCCGCGTCACCGCCGGCGACCACGTCCGCGTGACCGGCGTCCTCCATCTCGACCAGCAGGGCTCGAACCAGGAGAAATCACCCATCTTCGACGTGTACATGGACGGGATGTCCGTCGAAATCGAGGACGAGCAGT
>CAZOFL010000193.1:0-2760 GCA_964579035.1 uncultured Natronomonas sp.
CGACGAAGTACGGGAAGTTCACCGGGTGGGCGTGCATCCGGTCGCTGTCGGCGAACCCGACGTTCACGATCCGGCCCCAGCCTGCCGAACGCATCCCCGGAAGCGCCCGTCTCGAGCACAGAACCGTGCCGTAGAACGTCGTTTCGACGACGTTTCGCCACGACTCCCACTCGATGTCGGTCCAGTGACGCGCATCGAAGTCGCCGACGTTGTTGACCAACACGTCGACCGTCCCGAGCTCCGATTCGACCGTCCCGAACATTGAATCGACCGCCTCGGGGTCCGTGATGTCGGCGCCGACCGTGACGGCGTCGACGCCGAACTCGCGCGCCTCCGACGCCGTCGCCTCGGCGGCGGCGTCGCTTTGGTTGTAGTGGACGGCGACATCCGCGCCACGGTCGGCGATCCGCAACAGTAGTTCCCGTCCGACACGCGCCGCGCTTCCGGTCACGAGCGCCGTTCGGCCGTCGAGGTCCGGCGATGAGCTCATACTCTACCGTTGGGGTTCAAACCGCTTAAAACGGCCATTCCCCATTTATTTGGCCGGGAAACGGGCTGTTACTACATCGAGTGGGCGACCCGCTCGCCGACGTCGAGCCCGTTTGCGAGCGCCGCGTGGACCCGTCCTTCGCCGGGGATCCAGTCCCCGAGACAGTACAGTCCCGCCCGCTCTGCGGAATCGAGGGGCCCCCGCCGGACGCTCCCCTCCGGAAGCGCGTAACGCCACCCCTGGTGATCCGTCCAGGTCGGCTTCGAGAGGCGGTCATCACCGATAATGTCGGCGGTCAACTCGGCGAGTTCCGCAACGTTCGTTTCGGGGTCGCGGCCGTAGTTCGCGCGCGACCATTCGCCGCCGGCCTGAACGACGAGCAGGCTCTCGCCGTCGGGGACGTGCCCTCGCTTGCACTCCTCCCGCGAGATCCACCCGATCGCGTGTTCTTTGTCCGTGTTGACGAGCCCGTAGTAGGGGCGGTCCAACCCGAAGGGGTACCGCAGGACGGCCGTCCAGACTGTGCGGTACGGGACCTCGGCGGCGGCCTCCTGAAGCGCAGCCCTGCGGTCGTCGTCCCAGTCGGTGTCGGCCAGTAGGCCGGCCGTCTGCGGGGCCGGCGGGTTCAAAAGGAGGACGTCGAACGGTCCCCACGGCGTTCCGTCGGTGTCGGTGAGCGCCCAGGCGTCGCCCTCCCGACGGATCGTCCCGACCTCGGTTCGACGGTGGATCGCCGCGTCCGTCCGGCCGAACAGCCGCTTTGCGATCTGGGTCAGTCCCGCCTCGTAGCTCCATTTGTGTCCGTCGGGTGCCCTCCCCGGCGAGACGGTCCCCGATTCGTCGAACGTGTAGACCGGCTCGGTCACGTCGACTAAGCCCTCCGAATCGAGGGTTTCGGTGAGCAACTCGACGACGCGCTCGTCGTCGGATTTGACGTAGTTCGCGCCGTAGTCGTAGACGAGGTCGTCGCGTCGGCGGGTCGCCGCGCGCCCACAGAGCCCGCCCGACTTTTCGAGGACAGTTACCTCCGCATCGGGGACGGCCGTTTCGACGACGAGCGTCGCCGCGGCCGCGGCCGCGCCGGCGCCGACGATTCCGATAGTTGGCATGGGTGTTGCTACGGCTTGAACCCTTTAAATAACAGGCGTGGCGGCGATTTTCGGACCGCCGTTCGCCCGACGGGCGTCACTGCTCGACCAGTGACTCGAGCAGTTTCGACTGGGCCGCCGAGAGATGCCCCCGGAGCGTCGCGGAGTTGATGTCCAGTTCCGCGGCGACCTCCCCCGCGTTCGCGCCCTTCGGGTGCTCGAAGTACCCCATCCCGTAGGCGGTTTCGAGCACTTCACGCTGCCTGTCGGTGAGCCGACCGCGGTCGACGACGACAGTGTCGGACTCGTCGGGGTCGCCCGACTGGACGAGGTGTTCGAGGCTGATCGACCCGAACTCCTCGCGCAGCGTCGAGACGATCGTCTGAAGCGTCTCGACGTCGTCGGGCCGGAAAACGACGCGCAACTCGCCGTCCTCCGATCGGATGTCGACGACCGGGCAGCCGAACGACTCGATCCGTTCGCAGAAACACGGCTCCGAGCGATCGCGTTCGAAGCGGTAGACGCTGTATCTGTTGTCCCCGAACACTTCCGTCGTTTCCTCGGGAGCCGGCGCGTCAGCGTCGAGTTCGAACTCCTCGACCACTCCATCACCGGCGCTGCTTTTTGTCACTGACTCGATTCGTTCGCCCGTCTCGGCGGAGGCGTCGGCGACCGGACACGAACCCGGGGCGTCGATGCTGACTGCCGCTTCGAGTCCCATACCCCTCCGTACGGTTTCGGTTGCGTTTTTTATTTATCCGATTCCGATCCGCTGGGACCGGTGTCGAGAATTTATATACACCCCGAGCCGTCCCGGCCGATCGGTAATCGGGAACCGGGAGAGCGTAGGCCGTCCAGACGCGTCGCGCGCGCGCCGTCCCGATCCGAGCACTCGGCGGTCGATCCAAAGCGCCGGCGCCGACGGTTACGAGGAATCGCCCCTGCCCGAACGATGGTACTCCCGTCTCGGTTCGAGCTTCGCAGGGCTACACGAACTGTTCGGGCGTCTGCGGCGGCTGTTTATAAACAGAACATGAACGGATACATCAGTGCAACGCGGTCGCCTTCCTCCAACTCGGCGTCGAGGCCGCCGAGATGTTCGTTGAACCGGCCGTTGATCGCTACGCGGGCGAACGCGCGCGTCTGCTCGCCCTCCGGGTTCTTGCGCCACGCGCCCGGCGG
>CAZOFL010000194.1:0-2755 GCA_964579035.1 uncultured Natronomonas sp.
TCAGTTGTACAGCCCCGAGGAATGTCGTAGTATCCCATCTGAACGGCGAGCATGAGCGCTTCTCGCTGTGGCTCGCTCAAGCCGTACCATGGACCAGCACCTGGGTTTGTGGGATTGTACACCCGAATGAGTTCCGAGGAGATGTGCGCATCCTCACAACAGGTTTGATACTGAGACATGGCCTCGCGGTTGGGGAATCTTAACTCGAAATGCCACCCTTCAGGGGTTCCCGTCGCACTCAATATCTGTCCCTGATTGTTCAAGATACACTGAAAGAGACGATCCTGGCTCGCGTCCCATTCGAGCCTGAACAGGATTCGATCTTCGAACACGTCCATCTCGGCTACACTGGTGACGGTTGGATAGCGTTCGACAGTATCGAGAAACCCGTTTTCGACTGGTTCGTAGACCCAAAAGAGCGGCACGGTCAACTCGCCGCTCGGGACGAGCGTTTCGAGTTCGATGGCGGACGCCCCATTGAGACTGAGAATCTGCCCGAGATCGAAATCATCGGGCGGTATTCGAACTTCAGTTATCACACTCATACTCGCTTATGAGACTACGTTGCTCTGGGCCGTACAAAAGAGGGAGACATGGTGCACCATGCAAATCGGTATTCTGTATATTCTCTCACATGCATAATACGATACTACTCACTTGCCGAATATTCTATCTCGACAACCATGGTGTACCATGGTTAGTTATCCGTTCTCGATATGAACGATCCTGCATGGCAACTGAGATGGAATTTACAGTCCCAGCAGAGGAGTTTCCGCTGGGAAGTATCTTCGAGAACTTGCCGGGAGTGACCGTCGAGTTGGAACGAATCATCCCCCACGAGACACTGACAATCCCCTACTTTTGGGTGCGTGGTTCAGAGACCGAGGACATCGAATCTGAATTCGATCCACACGCTGGCGTGACGGACATTCGACGAATCGATAGCGTCGGAGACGAGCATCTCATGCGCGCAGAATGGGTGCGAGAATACAACGGGTTGTTGACTGCGCTGTCGGAAACGAATATAACTGTGCTCTCAGGGGTCGGAACCGTTGACGGATGGCACTTCGAAGTACGAGCGGACACGCAGGACGCAATCGCTGCGTTTCGAGCTCACCACCAGGAAAGTAACATTTCGATCGATATTTCGACGGTCCACGCGTTGCTCCCGATCGAAGGAGATAGCTACGACCTGACCGTGACGCAACGCGAGGCACTGGTTTTGGCCTACGAACGTGGCTACTTTGATACGCCACGCGAATCTTCGCTCGAAGAGATCGCAGACGAGTTGGGTATCACCCAGCAGTCGCTGTCCTCTCGACTTCGGCGCGGCCACCGACGCCTCATCAGAGCGACACTCACCACTCCGCAAGGTGTTTGAGTACGTCTGGGGGGTGTCGAGTGATTACGTTTTCAGAGCCATGATACACCACCCCTGTTGATTATCTACCTGCCAGCCGAAGGGTTCCCCATGGTGACCGTCATGGAGTTTACGAGTCCGGCAGCGGAGTTTCCACTGGGAAGTATCTTCCAGGACTTGCCGGGCGTGACGGTCGAGTTGGAACGACTGATTCCCCACCAGACGCTGATCATCCCGTACTTTTGGGTGCGAGGTTCAGAGATCGAAAACATCGAAGCAGAATTCGAACCGCATGCTGGCGTGACGAACATCCGACTGGTCGATAACATCGAAGACGAGTATCTCATGCGTGCAGAGTGGGAACAATCATACGTCGGCGTCTTGAGTGCCTTGGCCAAGGCAAATGTAGTTGTCCTCTCCGGGATCGGGACGAAAGACGAGTGGCGATTCGAGGTGCGCGGCGAAAGTCAAGCGGCGATCGCTGAGTTTCGAGAGTACTGCCAGGAAAATGACATCCCGATAACGATTACCGCGGTTCACGCAATGCTTCCGATCCAGGGTGAGGGCTACGAGCTGACCGAGACCCAACGCGAGGCGCTGATTTTAGCCTACGAACGTGGCTACTTCGATACGCCACGCGAGTCATCGCTCGAAGAGATCGCAGACGAGTTGGGTATCGCCCAGCAGTCGCTGTCGTCTCGGCTTCGGCGCGGCCATCGACGCCTCATTAGAGCAACACTTATCGGTTCGTCGTGATCGTTCTGATTGAGTATTTAAAGTCTATGTATAATCAGTACCCCTGTTGAACCGATGTAAGCCGCTACAGTAGGGTATATATGGACGTGAAAGTTGCTGGGGTCGGAGTTGAAGCAATCGAGTATAATGTGGAGTCAGAGACTGCTCGTACCCATTTTGAACAGGAGAAGACGCCCCCAAGTATGGCAGTCATCGGAACACTGGCGGACGTGATGGGTGTTGATCCAATTGAACTCGATCCGCTCTACTCAACTATTGACCCAGATGCGCTGGATAAGCTTGTCCACGTCCACAATCGAACAAGCGGCGATACTCACGTTACGTTCACACACGAGGGTCACTCGATAACCGTGCATAGCTACGGTGTGGTCACGATCACGTCAGAAGATAACCAAACTACGGAGACAGACGAGACGGAACGATGACTTCTGAGAAGAGTTCGCTCACGTCGAAAGAGGAGTTGAACGCGGAGCTAAAGGTACTCCTTCGCAGGGCCTACGAAAATGGAATCGATGTCGAAGGTGGATTCGAGTGTCGGAATGGGGCCGAGCATCCTGATTGGGACGTAATCGTCACGGAAGTCGAAAAGAACGAACAGACGGAGTGACCGATTGCGACGGATCCTGAATCGAAAGTCAG
>CAZOFL010000195.1:0-2752 GCA_964579035.1 uncultured Natronomonas sp.
TGCCGGGGCCGACGATCGTCAACGAGGACGCCCGCTGTCTGCAGACGCTGTCGGTCGATCTCCACCCGACCGCGTCGGTGATCGTCTCGGACGTGCTCGTCCCCGACGGGCTCACCGGCCAGGAGCCGTTCGGCTTCGATCATTACCACAGCCGACTCGACGCCCGCTGTGAGGATCGGCTGGTCTGTTCGGACGCCGTCGATCTGCGCCCCGCCGAGCGCGATCCGCGCGACCCGGCGACAGTCGGCGAATTCGGCGTCCTCGGCACCCTGTATATACTCGCACCGTCGGAACCCGCCGACGAGTTGGCCGATTCGATCCACGACCGACTGGCCTCGATCGACTCGACGCGGGCCGGCGTTTCGGCGTTGGCGTACGGGTCCGGCGTCTCGGTCCGCGTCCTCGGGGATCGAAGCGCGGACGTCGTCGAGACGGTGACCGCCGCTTGGGACGAATCGAGGCGGGCGCTGCTCGGCGTCGGCGCACCCGAGGACAGGAGGTACTGATGCGGCGGATCGACGGCGTCGTCGGGAACCGCCAGGACGATCCCGACCTCGACGAGCGGATCGACGCACACGAACGCGCCGAAACTCTCGAACGCGTCGTCATCGAATCCGAGGAGCGAAAGAAATCCCGGCTCCGCGTCGAAACCGACGCCGGGACCGATCTCGGAATCGTCGTCGGCGACGACGAACTCCGGCCGGGCGACGTGCTGTTCGTCGAGGACGACCGGGCCGCGATCGTGGCCTTCGAGACGCGGGAGGCGTTCGTCGTCGAGTTGCCGGCTCCGAGCGTGGCGACGACAGCCGCGGCCATCGAGTTCGGCCACCGGGTCGGCAACCAACACTGGGACGTCGCGATCGAGGACGGAGCTGTTTACGTCCCGGTCGAAGCCGAGAGACGCATTCTCGAGGACGTTCTCGGCCCGTATCTCCCGGCGGGGGCGACGACACGCTACGAGGAGGTCGATGCCGAGTTGTTCGTCGACGAGGGTGCGGGCCACGGTGACGGGCCGGATCACTCCCACGCCGGCGAATCGGAGCACAGCCATAGCCACGGCGGCGGGCACGAACATACCCACAGCGACGGAGGCCACGACCACATCCATGAGTGACGCCTCGTTTCTCACCGCGATGCGGCTCGCGGACTCGTTTCTCCCCGTGGGGACGTACACCGCCTCCTACGGGATCGAGCAGTACGTCAACGAGGGGCGGGTCGATACCGCCGACGAACTCGGCGCGCTGATCGAGGGGTATCTCCGTCGGATCGTCGGCCCCGCCGACACGGTCGCGCTGGCGAACGCCCACCGGGCGGCTGCGGACGGCTCGCTCGCCGGCGTGATCGAGGCCGACGAACACCTCCACGCCGCCACGCTCCCGTCGGAGTTCCGGACGAGTTCGACGAAGGGCGGGCACAAACTGCTCGAACTGCTTCGGGACACCGATCCTGGGCTGTTCGGCGGGGACGGCTCCGACGGCATCCTCGCGGCCTACGCCGACGCGGTCGAGGCTGACGAGACGCCTGGCGGATACCCGGTCGCACTCGGCGTCGTAACGCAGGCGGCGGGGATCGACCGACGGACGGCCTGTCTCGTCGGCGCGTACTCGTTCGTCACGGAGCTTCTCGGGGCCGCCCAGCGGCTCGGTCGCTTCGGGCACACGGATATCCAGGCGCAGTTGACGCGGCTGCTTTCGGTCGTCGAGTCGGTCTGCGAGCAGTACGCCGAGTCGGGGCTCGAGGAACTCACCTCCTTTGCACCGCTTGCGGAGACGATGGGAATGGCCCACGAGCGCGCCGACCGTCGGCTATTTATGAGCTGACCGGGGTTATTTTGTTGTTTCCGTGCGCTCCCCTCGCACGGATATATAAATCAACACTCCGAGCAGCCCGGGGACCAAGCCAAGCAGGAACAGGAACCCGACACCCACGCCCCACTGCCAGGCCCAGTCGCTCCCTCGGGCTTTCGCGTCTCTATACACCCATCGACCGACGAGCCCGAAGACGATAGCCAGTATCGCCACGACGATCAGCAATTCGGGGCCACCAGGGACCTGCAACGGAGGCGGGGACATTGCCAGCCATCTCTACCGAAGCGAAACCAATGGATTTTGCGCTCGAACTCCACGTACGGCTATTTCATCGCTATATCAGTCCGAACTCAGTCCCGTGTGCTCGAGGAACCGCTTGAACGCCTCTCGTTCGCGCGGCCCGCCACAGCGCTCGACGACCTCCTCGAAATAGTCGATACGATCCCGGAGGACCGCCGAATCGTAGCCGGGCACGTTGAGCCGCGAGGCCGCGACGGTCGCCTCGATCACGGCGTAGTACCCGCGGTTCGTCGTCGGGACCATCTCGCGTTCGACCGCGGCCTCGACCGGGGTTAGCTCCCAGTCGGTCCATTCGGTGTCGCCCTCGCTTCCCTCCTCGACCGATTCGACCCTGACTCTCGCCCACGCGTCGGCGCTCGAAAGCACCGGCTCGTCCTCCTCACGAACCGAGCAGGCCGCGTCGACGAAATCGACCGGATCGACGGTGAACTGGACGTAGCCGCCGCCACGCTCCGTGAAGTTCCGCCAGGTCCGGGTCCGCCCCCACGTCCGGGCCGTGACCGGATCGCCCGCGAACAGCCCGAGGGCGGCGACGTTCCAACGCTCGTTCGGCCCGAGCGTCGTCACGACCGACTCGGTGACGCCCCGGAGGTCGACGGGCCACTTCTCGCCCATCTCACACCTCCAGCCCGCGCTCGAGGGCG
>CAZOFL010000196.1:0-2749 GCA_964579035.1 uncultured Natronomonas sp.
TCGGGCGTGAGCCGGTCGGTCGCCGCGGCCCGAACCAGCGGCACGGTGACGAGCAGCGCGCCGAACTGGGTGTTGCCGCCGGTCTGGCCGCTCATCCCCTCGACCGCGCGTTCGAACGCCTCGCCGATCGGCTCCCCGTCGGCGGCCGCCCGGAGTCCCCCGAGCGCGCCGACCGCCCCCGCCACGAACTGCTCGAACCGGAGGTCCTCGTAGTCGCGGTGGCGGTCGACGTTCCCCGGCTTCGGGGTGCCCGTCACCTCGAGGAGGAGGGCGAGCTGTCCGTTCTCGGCGGCGTCACGCATCCGGCGTCACCCCTGGACCCGCCGGGTCGGCGGGGCCGTCCCCGCCGCCCGCTCGTCCCTCGAAGTAGCCGTCGACGGCCCCTCGGACGCGCCGAAGCACGGCCGGATCGTCTGAGGGCCGGCCGACCGAGACCGCGTCGGCACCGTACTCGAGATACTCGACGGCGGTCCCGCGGTCTCTGACGCCGTTGTTGGCGATCACGAACGCCTCGGGCGCGGCGTCGACGACGTCGGCGACGACGGCCTCGCTGTCCATCGCGTCGACGTGGAGGACGTCCGCGCCCGCCTCGAGGAGCGTCGCCGAGAGCTCCGGCAACGCGACGCCGGGAACCTCCGTCCGGAGCTTGACGCTTACGGTCGCGCCGCGCTCTGCGGCCGCGGCCACCTGCTCGCGGAGGCGCTCGCCGTCCCGGAGCAGCGACTCGCCGGCCCCCGCCGCGCACATCTCCTCCTGCCGGCAGTGGGCGTTCACCTCGAGGATCGCGCCGTGATCGGCACAGACGGCGGCGGCCTCGCCGACCGGGCCGGGGTCGGCGCTTCGGACGTTGACCCCCGGACTGAGATCGGCGTCGGCGAGCGCCGAGAGCTGGCTATCCACGAACCGAAGCGGCGAATCGGGGAGGAACTCGGTCCGGTCGCGGGCGACGAGGGCCCGCGCGGCGTCTCGCGTGTCCGCGTCGAGGGCGATCCCTCCGAGGAACGCACAGCCGACGGACGGCTCCGCGGCCCGCGCCCATCCTGCGTCCGCCTCCCCCGAGAGGGAGGCGGCGGCGACGCGCGGCTCGAACATCACGGCACCTCCGCGCCGGCGGCCTCGAACGCCTCGTGGACGGCCCGACACACCCGTTCGCCGTCTTCCGGCGTGCCGAGTTCGGTGTCGGTCCGGACGACCGGGCGATCGAGGTCCGTCCCGTCGTCGGTGTCGAGGACGAACGCGTCCGCGAACGGGTAAGCGTCGGCACACCCCGCAGTCGAGGGATCGTAGCCGGATGCGGCCATCAGCTTCGCCGCCGGACCGGAGAAGACTCGATCCTCGATGAACGGCGAGACGGCGACGACGGGCGTCGAATCCAGCGCGGCCCGAATCGGGTCCATGGCGAGCATCGGCCCGACGCTCGTGATTGGGTTCGAGGGGCCGACGACGACGGGCGAATCGAGGGCCGCAAGAACCGCGTCGGTCGGGTCGGCCGCCTCGGCTCCACGGAACTCGACGCGCTCGACATCGGGCCCAGCCCGGTGGTGGACCCAAAACTCCTGAAAGTGCATCGCCCCCTCCGGGGTGTGGACGATCGTCGCGACGGGATCGTCGCTCATCGGGAGGACGGAGCGCTCGACGCCGAGGGCGTCGGCGAGCGTCGCCGTCACCGACGTCAGCGTCTCGCCCTCGTCGAGGAGACCCGTCCGGGTGACGTGGACCGCCCTGTCCCTGTCGCCCAGTGTCATGAACTCCGCGACGCCCGAAAAGCGTCGGAACCGCGACAGTTCGCGACCGGCCGTCTGTGCGTCCTCCGGGAGGTATCGCGGTCCCGCGTCGAGGCCGGCCTCGTCGGCCAGCTCGCGTATCGCCCCGTGTGTCGCCGTCGTGTCGCCGTCGATCCCCCACCACGTCCCGCGGTCGAGGGCACCGCCCTCCGAGAAGAGGACGGTGTCGATGTCGGGGCAGACGAGGAGGCCGCTCATCTCGACGTCGTCGCCCGTGTTGCAGACGACCGGGCTCTCGGCGGGGTCGAAGACCGCCCCGGAACCCCGGAGCAGCTTCGGCGTTCCCGTGCCGCCGGCGAGGAACGTAACCATACCACCGGTTTCGGGCGGACGGGTTTGTATCTGACCGTCCGGGGGCTCGCTCGGCACGTAACGAACAGCGCCGACGCGGGGACGGGCCACCGGATCGGCGCGACCGTTTTTACGCGATCGCGCCGAAGGTCCGGACGGATGGTCACGATCAAGGACAGCGTTCACGACCACATCGCAGTCGAGGGGGTCGCGGCCGACCTGCTCGATACGCCCGCCGTCCAGCGGCTTAGACGCCTCCGGCAGCTCGGAACCGTCGGGCTTGTCTACCCCAGCGCGAACCACACCCGGTTCGAACACTCCCTCGGGGTGTATCACCTCGCCGACCGGGCGCTCTCGGCGCTCGGGATCGGCGGCAAACGGGCCGAAGAGCTACGGGCGGCGGCGGTGCTGCACGACATCGGCCACACCCCATTCAGCCACAACATCGAGGCGCTCGTCGCCCGGCGGACGGGCCGGATGCACGACGAGGTCGGCGATCTGCTCGATGAGGGCGAGGTCGCACGCGTGCTTGCGGCACACGATATCGATCCCGGGGCGGTCGCGGCGCTGATCGCCGGCGACGGCGAGTTCGGCCAGCTCGTCTCGGGGGAACTCGACGTCGATCGAATGGATTATCTGGTCCGAGACGCCCACCACACGGGCGTTCCGTACGG
>CAZOFL010000197.1:0-2734 GCA_964579035.1 uncultured Natronomonas sp.
GATACGGTCGTAGAGGACATCCGAGACGAAGCCCGCGCGCGTGCAGAGGAGATACACGAATCGGGTGAAGAACGCGCCGAGGAGATCGTTTCCGAGGCCGAACGCGAGGCCGAAGAGATCCGCGAGGAGGCCAAACGGGAAGTCGAACGGACGATCGAGCAGGAGCGCGAACAGAAGCTTTCGGGCGCGAAGCTCGAGGCGAAGCAGGCCCGTCTCGAAGCGCGGCGGAAGGTGCTCGAGGAGGTCCACGACGACGTCGAAACACGGGTCGCCGCCCTCGAGGGCGACGAGCGCGAGGAGCTGACGCGGGCGCTTCTGGACGCCGCAAGCGAGGAGTTCGACGCGGATTCGGCCCGGGTCCGCGGCAGCGAATCCGACAGCGAGCTTCTGGACTCGATCGTCGCCGACTACGACGGCTTCGAGGTCGGAGAGCCGATCGACTGTCTCGGCGGCGTCGTCGTCGAGTCCGACGCCTCGCGCGTTCGAGTGAACAACACGTTCGATTCCGTCCTCGAGGACGTCTGGGACGAGAATCTGCGCGAAATCAGCGCGCGTCTCTTCGAAGAATGAGCGTCAAAACCGAAGGGAGTTCGAACTACGAATACGTCACGGCGAGGGTTCGGTCGCGTCGGGCGAAGCTGTTCGACGCCGACGACTACCGGAAACTGGTCCGGATGGGACCGAGTGCGATCGCCCGTTTCATGGAGGATTCTGAGTACGAAACGGAGATGAACGCGCTCGGGACCAGACACTCGGGCGTCGACCTCATCGAGTACGCCCTGAACCGGAACCTCTCGAAACACTTCGACGACCTGTTGACGTGGGCGGACGGGTCGCTGTACGCGAACATCGCGAACTACCTCCGGAAGTTCGACGCCTGGAACGTCAAGACGGTCATCCGCGGCATCTACACGGACGCCGACCGCGAGGAAATCGAGGACGACCTCATCCGCACGGGGGAGTTCTCGCGTAAGACGCTCGATCGGCTGACGGAGGCGACGAGCATCGAGGACGCGATCGACGCGCTCTCGGGAACGATGTTCGGTGAACCCCTCGAGGAGGCCTACGAGGACTTCGAGAGTTCCGGCGTGCTCGTCCCCCTCGAGAACGCCGTCGACCGGGCGTTCTTTTCGCACCTGCTCGACGATATCGGGCAGCCGGAGCCGGACACGCCGAGGGCGCTGTACCGCGAGTTTCTCGAAGCGGAGATCGACTTCCGCAACCTCAGAAACGCCCTCCGGATCGCTCGCAGCGGCGCGGAGATCGATCCGGCGGAGTACTTCATCGAGGGCGGTCGGCTCTTCGACGGCGAGGAGCTCCGCCAGCTCGCATCGAACACCGACGAGTTGGTGACGGCGATCAAAGAGAGCACGTACGGCGACGATCTCGCCGACGCGCTCGACGAACTCGAGGACGCGACGAGCCTCATCGGGTTCGAGCACGCACTGAACACCGCGTTGCTCGAATACTCCGGGAAGCTGTCGAACCGGTATCCGCTGTCGATCTGTCCGGTGCTCGCCTACATACTCGGGAAGGAACGGGAGATCGAAAACATCAGAGCGATCGCCCGGGGAAGGGAGGCCGGCATTCCCGTCGAGGAGATCGAAGGGGAGTTGATACAATGAGCGAGGAGATCGCCGTCGTCGGAAGTCCCGATTTCACGACGGGCTTTCGGCTCGCCGGCGTTCGCCGCTTCGAGAACGTGCCGGACGACGAGAAAGACGAGCGACTCGACGAGGCCGTCACGTCGGTGTTGGACGACGAGGGCGTCGGAATCGTCGTCATGCACGACGAGGACGCGGAGCATCTGTCACGTACAGTCCGACAGCGGGTCGAAACAAGTGTCGAACCGGTCGTCGTCACGCTGGGTGGCGGCACCGGTTCGGGGAACCTGCGACAGCAGATCAAACGCGCCATCGGCATCGACCTGATGGACGAGTAATCATGAGTCAAGCAACTGCAAGCGAAATCGAAGACGAGGGCGTGATCGAGAGCGTCAGCGGTCCCGTCGTGACCGCGACCGATCTCGGTGCCCGGATGAACGATGTCGTCTACGTCGGCGAAGAAGGGCTGATGGGCGAGGTCATCGAGATAGAAGGAAACATCACCACCATTCAGGTGTACGAGGAGACGTCCGCCGTGGCACCCGGAGAACCCGTCGAGAACACGGGCGAACCGCTGTCCGTCGACCTCGGCCCCGGGATGTTGGACAGTATCTACGACGGCGTCCAGCGACCGCTGGACGTCCTCGAGGAGAAGATGGGTGCGTTCCTCGACCGCGGTGTCGACGCACCTGGGATCGACCTCGAAAAGACCTGGGAGTTCAACCCCGAAGTCGAGGTGGGCGACGAGGTCACACCCGGCGACGTCGTCGGGATCGTTCCCGAGACGGAGAGCATCGACCACAAGGTGTTGGTTCCGCCGGGCCACGAGGGCGGCGAGGTTACCGCCATCGAAGCGGGTGAATTTGCCGTCGACGAGGCGGTCGTCGAACTCGACAGCGGCGAGGAAATCGCGATGCGTCAGGAGTGGCCGGTTCGGGAGCCCCGGCCGACGGTCGAAAAGGAGACGCCGACGACGCCGCTGATCTCGGGCCAGCGGATCCTCGACGGCCTCTTCCCGATCGCGAAGGGTGGAACGGCCGCAATTCCGGGTCCGTTCGGTTCCGGAAAGACGGTTACCCAACACCAACTCGCCAAGTGGGCCGACGCGGACATCGTCGTCTACGTCGGCT
>CAZOFL010000198.1:0-2681 GCA_964579035.1 uncultured Natronomonas sp.
TTTTGAACTCGAATCGGGCTTCGGTGTCTGTGTCTTGTAGGTCTTCGGAACTCATTGTTTGATATTACGTCTGTGTGCTTATAGCGTTGTGTGTAACTACTGGTGATTACGCCGTCTCGAAGGCTTCCTCGCGGACCCAGTCGTACCCTTTGTCCTCGAGTTGCTTTGCGAGGTCGGCGCCCCCGCTCTTTGCGATCTTTCCGTCGAGCATGACGTGGACGTGGTCCGGTTCGACGTAATCGAGGACCCGCTGGTAGTGGGTGATCTGAAGGATGCCCGTTCCCTGCTCGTCACGGAGGGCGTTGATTCCGTTGGAGACGTCCTGAAGCCGGTCGATGTCGAGCCCGGAGTCGATCTCGTCGAGGACCGCGATCGAGGGTTCGAGGATGGCGGCCTGCAACACTTCGTTTTGCTTCTTTTCGCCGCCGGAGAACCCGGCGTTGAGATATCGCTGTGCGAAGGATTCGTCCATGTCGAGAAGCTCCATCTTTTCCTGAAGGACCTTCTGGAACTCCGCGACGCCGACCTCGCCGGCGTCGACGTTGCCTTCCATCGGGGAGGTGTCGAAGCCGGCTTCCTCCTCCTCCTCCTCATCGTCTTCGCCCTCGAAGAGTTCCTCACGCTCCTCGAGTTTCGCGTTTAGCGCCGTCCGGAGGAAGTTCACCATCGTGACGCCTTCGATCTCGGCGGGGTACTGGAAGCCGAGGAAGATTCCGAGTGCGGCGCGTTCGTTAGGCTCGAGATCCAACAGGTCCCACGTGAGCTGGTCGTCGTCGATGTCGACGCCTTCGAACTCGTCTTCCTCGATGTGGAGGAGTACCTCACCGTCGGTTACCTCGTATGCTGGGTGACCGGCGATGATCTTTGCCGTCGTCGATTTTCCCGATCCGTTCGGTCCCATCAGCGCGTGAATCTCTCCGGAGTTGACTTCGAGGTCGACGCCGCGAAGGATCGTTTCGCCGGCGTCCTCAGCGACTGACGCGTGCAGATCTTTGATTTCTAATGTGGCCATTGTATCGTCTACTACAGTATGGTATCGTGATGTGCATAATAGTTTCGGGTTCAGCGTAGTTTGCCTTTTTGAATCCGAAAATAATTTTTCATTGATAAAATTCAGGCGGCACAGCTCCGCTACATAAAGCTGCCGAGACCGGTCTGTTCTTGCCCGCTTTCGACCTCGTCCCACGAGATGTCGAGCGCTTCGAGGATCCGTGCGATCGGGCCCTTGAGCGTCTTATCGAGCATCTTCTCGTAGTCGACTTCGAAGGCGTCGGGAACCTGGTCGTCGAACTCGAAACAGATGACCGCCTCGCCGCTTTCGGCCTCGCGTTTGAACGCCCCGTACAGTTGGTCGATCGACGGGTCGAGATCGCGCTCCTCCTCGACCTGCCTGAAAAAGGACGGATGGACCTTCTCGATGTAGAGCCGTTTGGGCTTCGAGCCGCTCGAGAAGTTCGTTCCGAACAGGAGATTCGCGTATTTCGCCCCTCTGACTTGGGCCGTGTCCGTCTCGTAGTTATCGAGCTTCTTTCCGATACCGCCGGGGATCCCGATCTCGTCGTGGCTGACATCCCCTGCCTGCACGCGGTTTATCACCTCGGCGACGTAGGATTTGATGTCCTCGCGGTCCGCACCCGTGACGATCATCTCGAGGACCTGTTTCTGTACCTCCTTCGTGATCGGCGCGATGTCCGACCGTTTGTACTCGAACCCCGTGATGTCGATGTCGTCGACGTCCTTTCCTTCCTTCCAGATGATGTTGCCCGCGTAGCGTTTCTTTTTACCCGCTTGGAAGAACCGCCGGTACAGTTTCTCGAACTCGATCTCGAAGCGGTGCGTGTGGGCGTTCAACTGCCCTGCGAACTCGTCGTAGGAGTCGTTGATGTGATCCTCGATCTCGAAGGACTGCTCGATGGCTTCGTCTTTCGAAACGTCACCGCCGAGTTCGAGCATGATCGAATCCGTGTCACCATACGTAACCTCCTTGTCAAGTTCGCTCGCAGCGTCCTCCGTGAACTCGATGACCTCTCTGCCCGTTGCAGTCACTGCACCGCCCATTTCCTTGTCGTACAGACGGAACCGATCCCATCCCAACACTCCGTAGAGCGAGTTCATAATCACCTTGACGGCTGCTTGCTGTCGGTCGTACGTCTCGTAGGTGTCCGTGCCGGGATCGTTCTCGTTCCGGAGGGATTTCTTCCGCTCGCGCTCCTCGAGCAGTTCGTCGACCATCTTTCGGATCATCCCGTCCGGTTCCTTCCGGAAGTGCGTCCCGTTGGGGGCGACGTAGGTCTCACCGTCATACGACTGAGGATCGACTTTCGTCTCCGGTGATGCGTTAATAGTGACCATGCACATGGGGTAGAGACTTTTCAAGTCGAGTACACTTACCATCTCCTTGACGCCCGAAATCGGCTCGAAAACCGCCCCGCCCTCGTACTCCTCGCTTTCCTGTTGGCCCTTCGACGGTAGGGCGAACTCGCCGTGGATCTCGTGGAGAACGTACATATCGACGGCGTCACCGGGCGTCGTCGCGTCCTCGATTTTACACCCGACGAAGGAGGCGACTTCCTCCCAAAAAGGAATAATGTTCTGTTTGCGATCCAGTTCGACGCAGAGTTCGACATCCCGGAGGTTGTACTCGATGAGTCGCTCGGGGTCGTCCTCCCAGAGGTCGCCGA
>CAZOFL010000199.1:0-2660 GCA_964579035.1 uncultured Natronomonas sp.
GCCCGCTTGATCGCCGGTTGTGGTGGCTTTGCCATGGGATGGGATACGCCGGTCGGGCACTTGGCGTTGTCCTCACAGCGGCGCCGACACCGGTCCGTCTCACTCCGATAGCGTGACCCGGTCGCGGAGCCACGCCTCCGCGTCGGCCAGGCGCTCGGGATCGCTCCCGCTTATCTTGAGCCGGTTGTGGCCCGCCTCGCGGTCGGGGTAACAGCCGACTCTGACCCCGAATCGTTCCCTGACCCCGTCGAGGCGCTCGATGAGGTTCGCCTCCGGTTCCTCTGTGTACAGGAACCGCGAGTCGACGTCGCCGTCGAACTCGTCGGCGACGCTCTCGAACATCGCCTTCATCTCCGAGGGGATCCCCGGGAACACGTAGACGTTCCCGAGGACACACCCCGGCGAGAGGCCGACGTCATTTATCAACGGACGGGCCCCGGCCGGGACCGCCGCCTCCGCGGTTATGTCGACGTCCAATTCGGGGTAGTCGTCGGCGATCTCTTCGAGGGTCCGTTCGATGTCGGCCAGCGCGAGGTCGTTTTCGACGAGGTCCCGATCGAACGCCGCCGCCACGCCTTCCATCGTCAGGTCGTCCGGTGTCCCCCCGAGGCCCCCGGTGACGACGACGGCGTCGAACGCCTCGCTGTACCGCCGGGTCGCCTCGGCGATCACGCCTAATTCGTCGGGGACGGTCAACACCCGTTCGACGGTCACGCCCCGCATCGCCAGTCGCTCACAGAGCCACGTCGCGTTCGTGTTCGCCGTATCCCCGGCGAGTAACTCGTCGCCGACCGTCAACAGGGCCGCGTTCATACCACGACACACGAGGGCCGACAGCAAAAGGCCCTCGCCGTCCTCGCGAGGGGATCAGGGGATCGCCGCCCGGACCGCTGCTCTCGGGACGGCCCCGAACTCGGCCTTGCGGTGACACGACGGGCACAGACACGCGAGATTCGCCGGATAGTGTGCGTCCCGCTCGACCGTGACCGGCGTCTCGAGGAACGCCCGCACCGGCACGATGTGGTGGATGTCGGGGTTGTGCCCGATCTCCGCCGCCGTCGCCCCGCAGAGCACGCATTCATGGCCGTCGCGTTCGAGTGCTCGCTGTTTTGCTCGCCGCCACCCGGCCCCGTAGTTCGGCGTCGATCCGCCCTTCCAGTTCGGGTGTCCATCGCCCATGAATGTCTCCGAAAGCCACTCGTATTGGCACTCGTCGCCGCAGAAGACGTGTTCGGAGCGCAATCGGTTTGGGTGTCGCTCGACGGCGCACTCACACCAGTCGCACTCGACGGTTTGTTTGCCACCGTTCCATCTCGGGTTTCGTTCCCCTTTTATATCTCTCTCGTGACGCCAGTCTTCGCTCTCGACACAACTGGCACAGTATTTCCCTGGCTTTCTTTAAACAGCGAGAGAATCCCGCCGTTCACGGCGGGCGTGAATCGCGTACGCTCTGATGAGAAACCGCTGCGTTACTGCTGGTCTTGAGTCTCCAACGCTTCAAGACCCGCTTCCAATACCTCTGTATAGGCTTCCGAGAGGTTCAAATCGTTTGCTTCTGCGTAGTCTTTGACTCGGCCACCGAGTGTGTGTGAAATGTCGATGTTCGGTCGCATACGAAAAGACTTTAAGACTAAAGGTATAATAATCTGTTGTCGTGAAGCGTGCCAACACGTTCGCCGTGCGACCACTCACCGACGACGATGAGCAGGTGCTACGCGACCTGTTGGACGCTTCCGCCGCTCTCTGGAACGAGATCAATTACCAGCGTCTCATGCGCTACAATGACGAAGACGGCTTCGACGGTGGCGTATGGGACGCCGATACAGGGCGTCTCGAAGGCAAATACAAAGGTGTTCTCGGCGCGTCGACCGCTCAAACTGTCCGGCGGGCAAACACCGAAGCGTGGCGCGGGTTCTTCGAGAACAAGAAAGCGTATCACGACGAGTCCAATACGTCGGTCATGGAACACCCGGAACCGCCGGGGTTCCGTGGTAACGAGGACGATGGTCGTGTTCTCAAAGGCGTCGTCCGAAAGGACGCTTACACCGTCGAATGGGGCGACCGCTCTCGACTTGAGATAGTCGTCGGAGAACAACTCCGAGACAGGCACAACAGCCCGAAAAGCCGTCTTCGGCTGGAAATCGTTGGCGACCCGAATTGGCCCGACTACGAAGACCAAGGCCGCTTAGAACTGTGGTACGATGAGACTGATAGCACCTTCCGAGCTTCGCAACCCGTGACTGTTTCTGATGATGCACGGGAGACTCCACTGGCCAATCACAAGGCCGCTCTGGATATTGGTGCAAACAATCTCGTCGCCTGTACCACGACGACCGGCGAGCAATATCTGTACGAGGGCCGCGAGTTGTTCCAGCGGTTCCGTGACACAACACGAGAAATCGCCCGGTTGCAGTCCAAGCTACGGGAAGGCCGATACAGTAGCGAGCGTATCCGGCGGCTGTACCGGAAACGGACTCGTCGCCGCGACCACGCCCAAGAAGCACTGTGTCGTGACCTGCTGGAGCAACTGTACGCCGAGGGTGTCGATACCGTGTATGTCGGTGGCCTGACCGACGTGTTGGATACACACTGGTCGGTCGAAACCAACGCCAAGACCCACAACTTCTGGGCGTTCAAGCAATTCACCGAACGGCTGGCGT
>CAZOFL010000200.1:0-2643 GCA_964579035.1 uncultured Natronomonas sp.
ACTCCGAGGTACAGAGGTAGGTTCCGCTGAGGATGCCCCGGTAGCCGAGCGTGATTCCGTCCCACCCCGAGGGCTCGCCGTTGACGACCGCGTCGGGGGCGTCGCGCTCGGCGACGAGGTGGCGCGCCCCACGGGAGTCGACCTCCTCGCCGACGACGCCGACGAACGACACCCCGGTCCGGACGGCCGCGACCGCCAACGCCGCGAGCGGCCCCTTCGCGTCGACGGAGCCGCGGCCCCACAGCTCGGGGCCGTGTTCGCCGTCCTCGACCCGCACCGGAATGTCTCCCGGCACCGTATCGATATGTGACGTATAGAGGACGCTGTCGTCGGCCGGCGCGCGGACGTTACCGACCTCGTCTCTGAACGCGTCCCGGCCGTGTTCCTCGAAGAACGAGACGAGCACGTCGGCGCAGTCGTCCTCCTCGGGCGTCGGCGACGGGATCGACACGAGCCGTTCGAGGAGGTCGCGGGCCTCCGTGTCGGCGGCCACGCCGTCGGCCGACGCCGGTTCGCTCACGCTACGACCGCCTCCAACGCGTCGACGAACGCGTCCGCGTGGTCCCGCTCGATCGTCAGCGGCGGCAGGAGCCGAACCACGGTCCGGCCGGCCGGCAGCGCCAGGATGTCGTGGTTCAAAGCGAGATCACGAAGCAGTCGGTTCGAACCGCGTTTGACCTCGATCCCGATCATGAGACCGTGTCCGCGGACCTCCCGCACGTCGTCGCCGAGCCGCGACTCGATCTCGCCGCGGATGTAATCGCCGATCTCCTCGGCGTGGGTCGGCAACGACTCGCGTTCGATCACGTCGAGCGTCGCCCCCGCCGCGGCCGAGACGACGGGCCCGCCCGAGAACGTCGAGCCGTGGTTGCCGGCGTCCTCGGCGATCCAGTCGCGACACAGCGTCGCACCAATCGGAAGCCCGCTCGCGAGCCCCTTCGCCGTCGTCAACACGTCCGGGACGACGTCGTATTTGTCGGCGGCCCACAGCTCGCCAGTTCGGCCGAGGCCGGTCTGGATCTCATCGAGGATCAACGCGGCCCCCGAGGTCGCCGTCTCGACGCGGACCGACTGGAGGTACTTTTTCGAAACCGGGTTGATGCCACCCTCACCCTGGAGCGGTTCGATGATCACCGCGGCGGTGTCGTCGTCGACCGCCTCGGCCATCGCCTCGCGGTCGCCGTACTCGACGAACTCGAAGTCGCCGGCGAGCGGGCCGAACCCCTGTTTGTACTTGTCCTTCCACGTCGCGGCGAGCGCGCCCATCGTCCGGCCGTGAAAGCCCCGCCTCGTCGCGATGATCTTCGACCGCCCCGTCGCGTGGCGGGCGAACTTCAGCGCCGCCTCGTTGGCCTCCGTCCCGGAGTTACACAGCCAGACGTTGTCGATGTCGACCGGCGCTACGTCGGCGAGCTGTTCGTACAGCGCCGTCCGGGCGGCGTGGGGGTACGACGCCTGGACGTAGAACAGCTTCTCCAGCTGTTCCGTCGCGGCGTCGACGACGTCCGGGTGACAGTGTCCCACCGGCGTGCACGCGTAACTCGCGCCGAAGTCAAGATACTCGTTGCCCTTCGTGTCGTAGAGATACGCTCCCTCGCCACGGTCGATCGCGATCGGTTTCTCGGAAAAAACAAAGCCGCTCATGGTTGGTGTTGTGTCATTTCAGCGCGCCGGGCAAAACGTGTGTGCCGCCGCCGTTTATCGCCGACTGCACGGGGGCGTCGGCGTTCGCGTCGGCGATGACGACCCGTTCGGCACCGCCCTCTATGGCCTCGGTCGCCGCCATCACTTTCCGCCGCATGAACCCCTCGGCGGCGGCCGTCAGTTCGTCGTAGGCGTCGGGAGTGTCCACGCGGTCGATGACAGTCGAGGGGTCGTCTGGGTCCCGATAGACCCCGGCCACGTCGGTCAACGAGACGAGCGTTCCACCGAGCTCGGCCGCGACCGCCGCCGCGGCGCGGTCGGCGTCGGTGTTGACGGCAACGCCGTCGTCGGCGAGCATCGGCGGCGAGGCGACCGGCGTGTAGCCGTCGCCGAGAAGCGTCTCGAGCAGGTCGCCGTTGACGGACTCGATCGAACCGGAGTGGTCGCCGCGTCTGATCTTCTTTTTTCCGTCCTCGACGACGCGGACGGCCGATTTCCGCGGGCCGGAGAACAGCCGGCCGTCGACGCCGGAGAGGCCGACCGCATCGACGCCCTGCCCTTGCAGGCCCGTCACGAGGTCGGTGTTAACCCGCCCCGCCATCGCCATCTTGAACACGTCCATCGTCCCGGCGTCCGTGAAGCGACCGACGACGCCGGCGGGCGTTTCGACGTACTCCGGTTCGATTCCCATCCGTTCGAGGGCGTCGTCGACGGCCGTCGAGCCACCGTGGACGATCGCGACGGCCGTCCCCCCCTCGCGGACCGACGCGACATCCGAGAGCGCCCCTTGGGGGTCGACCGCGCGGGCACCGCCGATCTTGACGACGACGGGGGCGGTCATCAGGGGGCCCCCACCGGGTGAAGCCCGGGGAATTCGAGCCCGGCGGTCTCCTCGAGGCCCAAAGCGACGTTTGCGGCGTGGACAGCCTGGCCGGCGGAGCCTTTCATCATGTTGTCGATCGCCGAGAAGACGACGATCCGGCCGTTCTTCGGATCGAG
>CAZOFL010000201.1:0-2637 GCA_964579035.1 uncultured Natronomonas sp.
CGGAGCCCGTCCAGCCGGAACTCGAAGGCCGCGACCGGCAACTCGAGGTCGTGCTCGACGAGCACCCGCGGGTGGAGTTCCCCGACGACGCCGACCGAATCGCCGTCGAGGACGATCTCGGCCGTCCGACCGCTTATAAACGAGGGGTGCGCCGTCGGCGGCGTTTCGAGGGTCTTCCCGAACGCTCCGGCGATCGCTTGGAGTCGGGCCTTCGCGTCCTCGTAGGAGGCGTCCGTCCGGGCGAGGACGGCGGCGACGGAGCGGTGCTCCTCGATCCCGGTCGGTTCGTCGGGATCGACGCCCGCGACGTGGCCGATCTCGGCGAGATCCTGCGGGTAGGCCCGGTGGGTGTTGTTCTCGAGAACCATCAACAGCGAGGGCAGCGCCCACGTCCGGACGACGGTGTACTCCTCGCTGTAGGGCTCGGTGATCGTCGGCGGATCGTGGGCCCCGACGGCGTCGTCGTCGGGCGAGAGTCCCATCCGGTCGAACAGCGCCGCTTCGTTCGTCATATGGAAGTTCAACAGGTCCTCGAACCCGAGGCCGACCAGGGCGTCTCGGGCGGCGTCCTCCAGCCGCGAACTCGCGTGGCGACCGCCGACCGTCGACACGTCCGGGTATCTCGGTTCGAGGTCGTTGAACCCGTACGCCCGGCCGATGTCGTCGACGATATCGGTCGGATGCAACACGTCGACGCGGTACGGCGGGATCTCGACCTCGTAGACGAGGCCGTCGTCAGTGCCGAGGGCGTCGTTGCCCGGTCCGGACGCGGGGGCGGGGGTTTCGTCCGCTGGCGCCCCCCCGACGGCGGTGTCGGGGCCGTCCGTCCGACTCGGAACGGCCTCGAGATCGGGTGCGTCGGGATCGGCGGCCGAACCTTCGTCGCCAGCCGGCCCGCCGGCCGAGTCCTCGCCGTCGGCGGGTTCGGCGTCGAGTCCCGCCCGTTCGAGCAGGTCGACGACGTCCGTTCCGGCGATGTCGATCCCGAGGGTTCGCTCGATGCGGTCGTGGGCGACGCGCTTCGTCGCCGTCGAGAGGTCCGGGCGGAGCAACTCGCGGTCGTCGTACCGGATCTCCACCTCCTCGATCCGCCCGCCGCGGGCGTCGAGGGCATAACAGACGATCGTGAGCATCCGGTCGATCGTCCACTGGTCGGTCCCCGTCATCTCGATGAACAGGTCACGGGAACCCTCGTCGACCTCGGTCCGCTTCCCGTTGATCACCGGCGGGAACGAAAAGAGGCCGATGTCGTCGTAGATCGCCGGATAGCGATCCAGCCCCTCGACGAGGTCGGCGTACGTTTCGCCGGTCGGGTGGGTCTCAAGCACCTCCGCCGGGGTCCGATCGGCGTCGTCGTCGAGCGGGACGAACCGGTCGCCGTCCGGCTCGACACCCCGGTAGGTGATCGTTTTCTTCGATTCTTCGCCCCCTCGGGCGCCGCGTCCTTTCAACATCGCCAGATCGTGGACGCCGATCGCCCCTTTCGCCCGGCCGCGCCCCATCGTCGCGTGGAGTTTCTCCTGGAGTTGGATGAGCGATTCGAGCCGGCTCTCGTCGAGACCCAGCCCCCGGACGACCGCGCCGGTCACGTAGGGCCGCTCCTCCGGAACCGACTCGTCGACCTCGATTGCCCATTCGGCGTCGTTCGCCTCGGGGACGTAGACGCCACGGTCGTGGCCGTACTGGTAGCGCAGCGACCGGGCGATCCCCTCGACGGAGAGCCGATCGAGGCGATCGGGGGCGAACTCCAGCTCGAAGTCGCCGTCGTCGCTTTCGCCCTCGAACTCCAGCCCGAGGGCGAAGAGATCGTCTTTCAGCTCCTCGTCGGATTTCTCCGCCGCGCCCGCCAGCTTTCGAAGCTCTTCGGGATCGACGTCGACCACGGGCATCAGTACACCACCTCCACGTTCCGCAGCAAGTCGAGATCACACAGCGTCCCGTGGACGTCTCTGATGTCCTCGAAGCCGTACATCAGCATGAGCAGGCGCTCGAGGGCGAGCCCCCACGCCATCACGTCGCAATCGACCCCGAGCGGCGAGAGCACCTCCTCGCGGAACAGTCCGGAGTTGCCGATCTCGATCAACTCGCCCGTCTCCGGGTGGCGTCCGAACAGTTCGAAGCTCGGCTCGGTGTAGGGGTTGTAGTGGGGTTTGAACTCGATGTCCGTGATTCCGAACTGCTCGTAGAACTCGGTGAACGTCCCCATCAGGTCCCGCACCGAGAGGTCCTCGGCCATCACCCACCCCTCGATCTGGAAGAACTCGAGGAGGTGGGTCGGATCGAGCGTGTCGTTGCGGTACACCTTCTCGACGCTGAAGTACCGCTGGGGCGGTTCGAGGTCGCCGACCGCGTGCCCGGAGAGATACCGCATCGACAGCGACGTCGTGTGCCCCCGTAACGCGACGGCGCGCGCGAACTCCTCGTCCCACGGGGAGTGATACCCGTCGCCCTCGCCGACGCCGTTTCTGTGGGCGTCCTCGACGCGCTCGATGAGGTCTCCGGGTAGCTCCGCCATCGGCGGCACGTCGAGGGCGAACCGGTCCCAGTGTGTCCGCGCCGGGTGGTCCTGGGGCATGAACAGGCAGTCGTTGATCCAGAAGTCGGCGTCGGCGTGGGGGCCTTCCATCTCCTGAAAGC
>CAZOFL010000202.1:0-2528 GCA_964579035.1 uncultured Natronomonas sp.
GGATTACAGCGGACCCAGATCGATGAGTTCTTCTCCGAAGAGCTCTCTCGCGCCGGCTACGGCGGCATGGAGGTCGCAAAGACCCCGATGGGTACCCAGATCGTCCTGAAGGCCGAAAAGCCAGGAATGGTCATCGGCAAGGGCGGGAAGAACATCCGGAAGATCACCTCGGCGCTCGAATCGGACTTCGGTCTCGACGATCCACAGATCGACGTCCAGGAAGTCGAGGAACCGGACCTGAACGCCCAGATCGTCGCCGATCGGTTGGCGAACGCGCTCGAACGCGGCTGGTACTTCCGAAAGGCCGGCCACACGACCATCGACCGCATCATGGATTCCGGCGCGCTCGGCGCCGAGATCATCCTGAGCGGGAAGGTCACGGGAGCACGCTCCCGCGTCGAGAAGTTCAACCGCGGCTACATCAAACACAACGGCGAACCCGCCGAGACGATCGTCGACAGCGGCGTCGGCACCGCGGTGATGAAACTCGGCACGATCGGCGTGCGCGTGAAGATCATCCCGCCGGACGCCAAACTCCCCGACGACTTCGAGGTCTACGAGGACGTCGAGGTCGAGGACTTCATCGACGAACCCGAAGGCGACGTCGAGGACCTCCTCGAAGCGCCCGAGGACGCCGATACCGAATCCGTCGGCGCCGACCCCGAGGAAGTCATCGAGGAAGAGGCCGACGCGGTCGAGGAGGTCCCCGAAGAGGAGATCATCGACGAGGACGTCGACGCCGGCAGTTCCGAAGCCGCAGCGTCCGCGGACGACGCGGACCCGGGGGAGGCCCCCGAGGAACTCGACGAGGACGTCGAGGCCGAGGCCGAGGAGCTCCTCGATGAGATGGAAGCCGACGAGGATGTCGGGACCGACGAGGAGGCCGAGTGACGATGGCCATCCTCCACGTCGACGAGATCCGCGATATGACACCCGCCGAACGCGAGGCGGAGCTCGAACAGCTCGAGACGGAGCTGCTCAACGAGAAGGCCGTACTGGCCGCCGGTGGTGCCCCGGAGAACCCGGGGCGTATCGGCGAACTGAAACGCACCATCGCCCGTCTGAAAACGATTCAGCGAGAGGAGGGCGACTTCGAGGAATGACCCCGGAAACGCTCGCCCGCCACGAACTCGCGGGACTCGATGTGACGGTCACGGACGCGCCAAACCCCGACCTCGTCGGGATCGACGGCCGCGTTCGCGACGAGACGATGAAGACGGTGCTCGTGGCGACGAGCCACGGGGTCAAACAGGTGCCGAAAGCGGGGTCGACGTTCCGGTTCGAACTCGAGGAAGCGACCGTACTCGTCGAGGGCGACCGGCTGCTCGCCCGCCCCGCCGAACGCAGCGAAACACACAGAGGATCACTATGGCAATAGGACTCGACGTAACAAAGCCTCCGGAACCCGAAAACCCGGAGGAGTACGATTACGAGACGTGTCCCTTTTATGGCGATCTGCCCGTTCGCGGGCAAGTCACGGAAGGGACGGTCGTCTCGACCGACATGGACCGTACCGTCGTCGTCGAGCGGGAGTACGAGGTGAACGTACCGAAATACGATCGTCAGATGAAACGACGATCGAAGATCCCGGCACACGTGCCGGAGGTACTGGAACCGCTCTCGGTCGGCGACAACGTGAAGATAGCAGAGACGCGACCGCTCTCGAAGACGAAGAGCCACGTCGTGGTTGAGGTTACGGAGGAAGCATAATGGAGGCACTCAACGCGGACGTGACACAGGGACTCGAAAAAGGGTCGCTCATCGCCTGCGCCGACAACACCGGCGCACGCGAACTGCGGGTCATCTCCACCGCCGGCTACTCCGGCACGAAGAACCGCCATCCGAAGGCGGGACTCGGCGACAAAGTGACCGTTTCGGTCACCAAAGGCACCCCGGAGATGCGACGGCAGGTGCTCGAGGCGGTCATCATCCGCCAGCGCAAGCCGATCCGACGACCGGACGGCACTCGCGTGAAGTTCGAGGACAACGCGGCCGTCATCGTCGACGAGAACGAGGACCCCCGTGGAACCGAACTCAAAGGACCGATCGCCAGAGAGGTGGCCGAGCGGTTCGGGAGTATCGCCTCGACGGCGACGATGATCGTATAGCTATGACACGACAACCAACCAAACAGCGCAACCGACAGGAGCGCGCCTCGCTGCACGAAAAGCAGGATCAGGTCCGTGCGCCGCTGTCGCCGGAACTCCGCGAGGAGTACGGCCAGCGGAGCGTCCGCGTCAACGCGGGCGATACGGTCGAGGTCCAGCGCGGCGATTTCGCCGGCGAATCCGGCGAAGTCGTCCAGGTCGACCTCCGTGCCACCTCGATTCACGTCGAGGACGTGACACTCGAGACGGCGGACGGCGAGGAAGTCCCCCGTCCGCTCGAGGCGAGCAACGTCCAGGTGACTGATCTCGACCTCGACGACGAGATCCGCGAGGCGCGCCTCGAAGCCGAGGAGGACAACGAATGACGAAACATCAGAAACGACTGGCCGTTCCGAAATCGTGGCCGGTCGAACGGAAAGA
>CAZOFL010000203.1:0-2517 GCA_964579035.1 uncultured Natronomonas sp.
AACATCACAGCCGGTTACGGGACAACACCAGTCTTACGAGACGTGTCACTTGAAGTTGAATCCGGTGAAGTTGTCGGGATCATCGGCCGAAATGGAGTCGGGAAGACTACACTAATAAAGACAATTATTGGTCTGTTGGATGTCAACTCCGGGTCCATTGAATTCCAAGGCGAAGACATCACAAACACTGAGGCGAATGAACGGGCACGAAAAGGGATCGGATATATCCCGCAAGGTCGTGATGTTTTCCCCGGGATGACGGTCCAGCAGAATCTGAAGATGGGCGAGCTAATTAGCGAACATAAGCCGAGCGATCTGCATGAGCTCGTATATGAGTACTTTCCCCGATTGGACGAACGTCGAACGCAAAAAGCGGGGACAATGAGTGGGGGAGAACAGCAAATGCTAGCCATCGGTCGAGCACTTGTCGGAAACCCGGACCTTCTCCTTCTCGACGAGCCGTCCGAGGGGATCCAACCATCATTAGTAACGGAGATCGCAGAGGATATCATAGACATAAACAAAGAACTAGACACCACGATTTTATTTGTCGAACAAAATCTCGAGTTTGTACAGATGATTTCCGATCGGTGTTATAGTGTTGATAAGGGCGAGATAGTTGCAGAGTTAGATCGATCTGATATCGAAGATGACGACATCCTGCGTGGACATCTTTCTATCTGACATTTCCAAGTAGTGTACAGTTCATATTCACACAACGGTGAACAAGAGGTTCGGGACGACGATCCTGTTCGTCGAGCAGAACCTCTCGGTGATACAGGGGCTCGCGGATCGGTGCTATGCGATGGACAAAGGCCGAATCGTCGACGAACTCGACGGCGACGAACTCCAGGAGCGCGAGCGCCTGGAGTCACACCTGGTCGTTTGATCCGAGACCCCTTTCGAACCTTTTTTAGGTGCCACAGCGGTAGAGAGGAGCAACAATGGCGATCAAACCGGCCTACGTCAAGAAGACCGCGACGCTGCTCATGGAACGATACCCGAAGGCGTTCGGCGACGACTTCGAACACAACAAGGACCTCGTCACCGAGTTGACGAACGTCGAGTCCAAGGGCGTCCGCAACCGGATCGCGGGCTACGTCACCCGCAAGATGAGCGTCCCCCAGACGGCGTAACCGGCACTTTTCCGCACGATCGTTCGTTTTCGACCGGTCGGGAGCAGCCGCTTTCCACAACCGTTTTCCTGTGGCTCTTCATACCACCGCCAATGGCTACCCGTGTAGGTGTCCTCGGCGCGACCGGCGCCGTCGGACAGCGACTCATCCAACTGCTCGCACCGCACCCGGAGTTCGAAATCGCCGCGCTCACCGCCTCGTCGGACAGCGCCGGTCGGACGTACCGCGACGCCGCCAAATGGCGCGTCGACGCGCCGATCCCCGACGGGGTCGACGAGATGACCGTCGTCGAAACCGACCCCGAAGCGGTTCCCGGCGACATCGAGTTGCTCTTTTCCTCGTTGCCCTCTGGCGTGGGCGCGGCCGTCGAACCGGAGTTCGTCGAGGACGGCTACGTCGTCTCCTCGAACTCCTCGAACGGCCGGATGGACGAGGACATCCCGCTGACGATCCCCGAGATCAACCCCGACCACCTCGGGTTGATCGAGGTCCAACGCGACGAGCGCGGCTGGGACGGCGCCCTGATCAAGAACCCCAACTGCTCGACGATCACGATGGTGCCGACGCTCGCGGCGCTCGATCAATTCGGCCTCGATCGGATCCACGTCTCGACGCTGCAGGCCGTCTCGGGCGCGGGCTACTCGGGCGTCAGTTCGATGGAAATCATCGACAACGTCATCCCCCACATCGGCGGCGAGGCGGAGAAGATGGAGACCGAGTCCCGGAAACTGCTCGGCTCCTTCGACGGCGCGGAAGTGAGCCTCCACGGCGCCGACGTCTCCGCGTCGTGTAACCGCGTCCCGACGCTCGACGGCCACCTCGAGAACGTCTGGGCCGATCTCGACGACGATCCGACCCCCGAAGCCGTCGTCGAGGCGTTCGAGGCGTTCCCCGGCGTCGACCTCCACTCCTCGCCGGAGCGCCTGATCGAAGTGTTCGACGAACCGGACCGCCCACAGCCCCGCCTCGACAGGAACCTGGGCGGCGGGATGGCCGTCGCCGCCGGCGGGGTCGAATCGACGACTCACGGCATTCAGTTCAACTGTCTGGCGCACAACACGATGCGCGGTGCCGCCGGCGCGAGCGTCCTGAACGGCGAGTTGCTGCTCGAGGAAGGCTACCTGTAACGCCGCCGAGCCAGTAATGTTTCGCGACCTCTCACACCCGATAGAGACGGGGATGGCGACGTTTCCCGGCGATCCCGCGGTCTCCGTCGAACCGGTCGCCACAGCCGACTCCGAGGGCTACCGTGTCTCCGAGATCCGGTGTGGGAGCCACACCGGAACCCACGTCGACGCACCGAGCCACGTCGGCCTTGAGGGGTCGATCGATTCGTTCGGACCCGACCGGTTCGTCTTCGACGCGAGAGTCGTCGATTGCA